>NZ_JBHVDX010000313.1:0-9110 GCF_042802555.1 Streptomyces sp. NPDC057474
GCGTTGGATTGGCCGTCCAATGGATGGATGGCCGGTCCCGGCTGCGGGCGCGACGAAAACAGGCCGGGACGATCGGGGTTGCCCGCGTAGCGGGCCGGCGGTCAGCCGTTCAGGGCGTCGATCAAAGCCTTCGTGACCTCCTCCGTCGTGGCCGTGCCGCCGACGTCGCGGGTGAGGATGCCGGCGGCTGTCGTGGTCTCGATCGCCTTGTTCAGGCGGGCCGCCTGGTCGGGCAGGCCGAAGTGGTCGAGCATCAGGGCAGCGCTGCCGACCGCGCCGATCGGGTTGGCGAGGCCCTGGCCGGCGATGTCCGGGGCGGAGCCGTGGACGGGCTCGAACATGCTGGGGAAGCGGCGCTCCGGGTTGAGGTTGGCGCTGGCCGCCAGGCCCAGGCTGCCCGCCAGCGCGCTGCCCAGGTCGGAGAGGATGTCCGCGTTCAGGTTGGAGGCGACGACCACCGACAGGTCCTCCGGCTTCAGGACGAACTTCGCCGACATCGCGTCCACCAGCACGCTCTCCGTCTCCACGTCCGGGTAGTCGAGCGCGACCCGCTTGAAGACGTCGTCCCACAACACCATGCCGTACTGCTGGGCGTTGCTCTTCGTCACCGAGGAGACCTTGCGGCGGCCGCGCGTACGGGCCAGGTCGAAGGCGAAGCGCATGATGCGTTCGCAGCCGACCTCCGTGAACAGGGCCGACTGGACGGCGACTTCGCCGCCGGGGCCGCGCCCGCCGAGGTTGCGGCCGCCGAGGCCCGCGTACTCGCCCTCGCTGTTCTCGCGGACGACGACCCAGTCCAGTTCCGTGTCGTCGGCCTTGCGCAACGGGCTCCGCACACCGGGCAGGAAGTGCACAGGGCGGACGTTGGCCCACTGGTCGAAGCTCTGGCAGATCTTCAGGCGCAGGCCCCAGAGACTGATGTGGTCCGGGACGTTGGGCCAGCCCACGGCGCCGAAGTAGATGGCGTCGAAGTCCTTGAGTTGGTCCAGGCCGTCGTCATCCATCATCTTGCCCGTGCGCTCGTAGTAGGCGCAGCCCCAGGGGAACTCCTGCCACTCGAAGGCGAAGGCCCCGGCCGAGTCGGCCGCCAGCGCGTCCAGTACCGCGCGGCCCGCGGCGACGACCTCGGTGCCGACGCCGTCGGCGGGGATGGCGGCGATTCGGAAGGTGCGGGGTGCGGTGGGGGTTGCGGTCACGGGATGCCTCCGGGAGCGTCTTGCGCTGCTGCTGCTTCTTCGACGTCTTCGAGTCAACCCAGTGCGCCCCTGCCCCGTCCAAGACCGGCTTTCGATACGGCCCATAGGCGCAACCGATCGGTTCGGCTACCGCGAGTACCGCTGACTACTGCGGTGCCCCGGCCCCCTTCCGCCGCGCGTACGACCGCGTCAGCTCCAGGAACGCCCTCGCGCCCGGCGTCAGATGGGCGGGCAGGCTGATCATCGCGACGTGGAGGTGTGCGGTCGGCTCGATGGAGGCCACGGCGGCGCCGCAGCGGCGGGCGAGCCTCGTCCAGGAGGCGGGGAGGACCGCGACTCCGACCCCGGTCAGGACCAGGGGCAGGATGGAGGTGCGGTGGTCGACGACCGCGACGATGTCGGTGCCCTCGGTGTGCGCGGTGATGTCGTCGACGATGGTGCGCATCAGGCTGCCGCGGCGGGAGGCGATCAGCTTGTGCCCGCCGAGGTCCTCGGGGCGCAGGGTCGCGCCGTCCTCCACCGCCCCGCCCGGGCCGGCGACCACGACGAACGGCTGCTCCTCCACGGGCAGGACGTCGAGCCCGGACACCGCCGCCGGCTTGGCAGCGCCGAGGAGACCCAGCTCGCAGGCCCCGCTGCGGACCAGTTCCACGACCTCCTCGGGCGTGAACGCGGCCCGGCTGCTGACCGTGACGGACGGATGCAGAGCGGCGAAACGGTGGATGAGGGTGGTCAGCGGCTCGATGCCGGGCGACGGCATGGCGGCCACCTCGACCGTGCCGCCGTGCAGCCCGGACAGGGCCGCCGCCCGGTCCCGTACGGCCGCCAGGTCGCGCAGCACCCGACGGCTCGGTTCGAGGAGCTCCGCCCCGGCCTCGCTCAGCACGACCCCGCGGCCCATGCGGTGGAACAGCGAGACGCCCAGGTCGGCCTCCAGGTTCGCCATCGCCTGCGACAGCGAGGGCTGCGCCACATGGAGCGCGGCGGCCGCCTTGCTGAACCCGCCGTGCTCCACGATGGCCAGGAAGTACTCCAACTGCCGGGCGTCCACAATGCCTCCCACCGCCGCTGACCTGCGGCAACAGGGGGACCCTACCGCTTGACCCCGACTGCGGCCCCGGCACCGCTGTCGGCGACCGGCACCTCGACCGACTCGACCGCCGCAACCGACTCGGCCGACTCAACCGTCTCGGACGCCTTGCCTACGGGAACCTCCTCCCGTATCTCCCCCACCAACACCCGTCGAGCCCGCTCCACATCCAGCCCGTTCTCCCAGCGGGCCACGAACAGCGCCGCCACCGCGTTCCCGGAGAAGTTGACCATCGCCCGGCACTCCGACATGAACTTGTCGATGCCGAAGACGAGCATGATCCCGGCGGCGGGGACGTGCCCGACGGTCGAAAGCGTGGCCGTGAGGGCGATGAAGCCCCCGCCCGCGACACCCGCCGCCCCCTTCGACGTCAGCAACATCACGGCCAGCAGTCCGAGTTGCTGCCCCACCGACAACGGCGTGTCCGTCGCCTGCGCGATGTAGAGCGTGGCCAAGGAGAGGTAGATCGCGGCGCCGTCGAGGTTGAAGCTGTAGCCGGTCGGCACGACCAGCCGGACCGTGGACTTCTCGGCGCCCATGAACTCCAGCTTGCGCATCAGCCCGGGCAGGGCCGGCTCGGCCGTCGACGTGCCCAGGATCAGCAGGTACTCCTCCTTGAAATAGCGGAAGAGCTGGAAGATGTTCAGCCGTACGTACGCCGCGAGGACCGCGCCGAGCACCACTACGACGAACAGCGCGGAGGTGACGTAGAAGAGCAGGATCAGCGAGCCGAGGCTGGTCAGCGTCGAGAGGCCGAACTTCCCGATGGCGTAGGCCATGGCGCCGAACGCACCGAGCGGGGCCACTTTCATCACGAAGGAGAGCACCTTGAAGACCACGGTGGTCAGGCGGTTGACGCCCTCGATGATCGGCTCGCCGACCTTGCCCACGGACTTCAGGGCGATGCCGAAGACCACCGCGAGGAAGATGATCTGCAGGATGTTCCCTTCGACGAACGCGCCGAAGACACTGTCGGGCACGATGTTCGTCAGGAACTCCCACCAGTGCTGGTGCTCGCCGCTCTCGATGTACGCACCGGCGTCACCGGAGACCTCCAGCCGCGAGGCGTCCGCGTGCACACCGTCGCCGAGCCGGAAGATGTTGATCGCGACGAGACCCGCGCCCATGGCGACGATCGTGCCCACCTGGAAGTAGGTCAGCGCCTTGATCCCGGTGCGGCCGACCTTCTTCAGGTCCGCGACGCCCGCGATGCCGCCGATGATCGTCAGGAAGACGATCGGTCCGATCAGCATCTTCATCGCGGTGATGAACGTGGTGCCGATCGGCTCCATCGACGTGGCGAGATCCGGCCACCGCCAGCCGAGCACGATCCCGATGACAATCGCCACCAGCACCTGCACATACAGCTGCCGGTACCACGGCTTCGTCCGTACCACGGGGGCAGGGGCATGCGTCATTGCAACCTCCGGCTCTGAGGAGACCCGTACGACACCGGGTCCCGGCCGGCCGTCGCACCACTGTCGGCTCAGTGAAGCGGCGCACGGACGAGGAGGTCCACGACCAAAAATCGATGCCCCGTATAGGCGGTGCCTATACGGGGCACGGCGTCCGGGCGGGCCTGGAGATCCCCCACCCGGACGGGGTCACCGCAGCAACACCCCCGCCTCCTCCGCCATCTCCTGCGAAGGCACCGCCACCAGCCCCAGCTCGGCGGCCGAGGCCAGCAGTCGGTGGGCGGGCAGGATCCGTACCGTGTAACCGAAGGAGCCGGTGCGGTCCAGGGCGAGCGGGCCCTCGTAGGCCCAGCGGCCCTCGCCGTCGGGGCCGCTGGTCGGTTTCAGCGGGACGTACGTCGCGTCCGTGATGCGGTCCTCGGTGTCGACGCGGCCGGAGACCGCCTGGACCTCGACGTCGTCCGGGACCAGGTCGCCCAGGCCGACCCGGACGCGCAGCACCAGCGTCGCGCCCAGCTCAGCGGCCGTACTGAGCGGAGCCGCCGAGGTTTCCACATGGTCCACCGTCACCCGGTGCCACGCGCCCCGCACCCGCGCCTTCCACTCGGACAGTTCCCGGGCCACGTCCGGAACCAACGACCGGTGGGCCCGGGCGGCCGGGGCGTACAGGCGCTCGACGTACTCCCGGACCATGCGGCCCGCCAGCAGCTTCGGCCCGAGGTGGGTGAGGGTCTGGCGGACCATCTCGATCCAGCGGTCGGGCAGACCGCCCTGGCCCCGTTCGTAGAAGCGCGGTGCGACCCGCTGTTCCAGCAGGTCGTAGAGGGCCGACGCCTCCAGGTCGTCCCGGCGGTCGTCGTCCGTCGCCGTGCCGTCGGCGGTGGGGATCGCCCAGCCGAAGTCCGGCCGGAACCATTCGTCCCACCAGCCGTCCAGCACCGACAGGTTCAGACAGCCGTTGAGCGCCGCCTTCATCCCGCTCGTCCCGCACGCCTCCAGGGGGCGGAGAGGATTGTTGAGCCACACGTCGCAGCCGGGGTACAGCTTCTGCGCCATCGCCATGCCGTAGTCGGGGAGGAACACGATCCGGTGGCGTACCCGCGGGTCGTCCGCGAACCGCACCAGCTCCTGGATCAGGCGTTTCCCGCCGTCGTCCGCCGGGTGCGCCTTGCCCGCGATCACGATCTGCACCGGCCGCTCCGGGTGGAGCAGCAGCTCCATCAGCCGGTCGGGATCGCGCAGCATCAGGGTCAGACGTTTGTACGAGGGGACGCGGCGTGCGAAGCCGATGGTCAGGACGTCCGGGTCCAGGACACCGTCGATCCAGCCCAGTTCGGCGGTCCCGGCGCCACGCTGCCGCCAGGAGGCGGCGAGGCGTTCCCGTACCTCCACGACCAGTTGCTCGCGCAGGTCCCGGCGCAGGTCCCAGATGTCCTGGTCGGGGATGTCGCCCACGGCGTCCCAGCGGTCCGAGCCGCCGACCGACATGGCGTCCTCGGTCCGCTCGGCGCCGATCTGGCGGGCGCCGAGGCGGAAGACCTCCGGGGCCACCCAGGTCGGGGCGTGCACGCCGTTGGTCACCGAGGTGATCGGGACCTCGTCCGGATCGAAGCCCGGCCACAGACCCGAGAACATCTCCCGGCTGACCTGCCCGTGCAGCAGGGAGACGCCGTTGGCGCGCTGGGCGAGCCGGAGCCCCATCACCGCCATGTTGAAGACGTTCGGGTCGCCGCCCGCGTACGTCTCCATGCCGAGCCCCAGGATGCGGCCCACGTCGATGCGCGGGAGTTCGGCGTCGGGGCCGAAGTGGCGGGCGACCAGCTCACGGTCGAAGCGGTCGATGCCGGCGGGGACGGGCGTGTGGGTGGTGAAGACCGTGCCGGAGCGGACCGCCTCCAGGCCGGCGTCGAAGTCGAGCCCCTGGTCGCAGAGTTCGGCGATGCGTTCCAGGCCGAGGAAGCCGGCGTGGCCCTCGTTGGTGTGGAAGACCTCCGGCCCGGCGTGGCCGGTGAGCCGGCAGTACGTGCGCACGGCCCGCACACCTCCTATGCCGAGCAGCATCTCCTGGAGGAGCCGGTGTTCGCTGCCGCCGCCGTACAGCCGGTCGGTCACGCCGCGTTCGCCGAGGTCGTTCTCCTCGATGTCCGAGTCGAGCAGCAGCAGCGGCACCCGGCCCACCTGGGCCTGCCAGATCCGGGCGTGCAGTCGGCGGCCGCCGGGCAGCGCCAGGCCGACCTGGGCCGGGGAGCCGTCGGCCTCCTGGAGCGGCACCAGCGGCAGTTCGTTCGGGTCGAGCACCGGGTAGTGCTCCTGCTGCCAGCCGTCCCGGGACAGGGACTGCCGGAAGTATCCGTGCCGGTAGAGCAGGCCGACGCCGATCAGCGGGACGCCGAGGTCGCTGGCCGCCTTCAGATGGTCGCCGGCGAGGATGCCGAGGCCGCCGGAGTACTGCGGCAGCGCGGCAGTGATGCCGAACTCGGGCGAGAAGTAGGCGACGGCGGCCGGGAGTTCGGACGTCTGTGCCTGCCCCTGGTACCAGCGGTCCCCGGTGACGTAGTCGCGCAGATCGTCGGCGACGACGGTCAGCCGGCGCAGAAAGCGCCGGTCCTCGGCGAGTTCGGCGAGGCGCCGGGTGGAGACGGAGCCGAGGAGGCGTACGGGGTCGCCGCCCGACGCGGCCCAGCGCTCGGGGTCGGCCGACTGGAAGAGGTCACGGGTCTCCGCGTGCCAGGACCAGCGCAGATTGCGCGCCAGTTCGCTGAGCGGGTGGAGGGCTTCGGGGAGGACGGGTCGGACGGTGAATCTGCGGATGGCCTTCACAGAGGGTTCCACCTTCGCGCCAGGACGTACGGGCCGGGGGACGCACTCCGCTGTGCGCCGTTCGTCACCCCCCGACGGTAGCGGCGCGGGGGCCCGGCAACTACGGGGCGTCCCCCGGTATGCGATTACGGCGCATCCGTACCCCGGCCGCCCGGCCGGGCAGTCCGCCCCGGCGCGTTCAGTCCTGAATTCGCCGCAACCCAGCCGCAACCTTCACATGTACCCCACGGGTGATATGGCCGATTCCACCCCTCTGCGCGGCCTTGTGGTGCTTCACACCGCACGAGAGGCTGCCCAGTGGCGCACCGGCCGACCTCGGCCGAATCCGGCGAACACCGGCAGCCCGTCACGACCGGCTTCCGGTGAATCCTGGTGCGGGTGCGCCGGGTTGAGGAGGGGGTACTCACACATGCGTCACCCGGCAGAGGCGAGAAACAGGCGTATGCGCTGGGCGGGAGGGCTCACGGCGGTGATGACGGCCGCGGCACTTTCGGCCATCACCCTGCCCGCGCAGGCCGCCGCGGAGGGGCTCGTCCACGGAGCCGGTGATCCCGGTTCCGTCAACGGCAGTTACATAGTGACCCTCAAGGCGGGAACGAAGGCCCCGTCGAAGGCCGGAAAAGACATTGCGGCGAAGTACGGGGCGAAAATACGCCACACGTACAGCACGGCCCTGAACGGATACTCCGTGCAGACCGGCGAGAAACAGGCCAGGCGTCTCGCGGCGGACTCCCGCGTGGCCTCGGTCGTCCAGGACACGAAGGTCACCTACGACCACCGGCAGGCCGCGTACGACCCTCGGCAGCCCAACCCGCCCTCGTGGGGCCTGGACCGCGTCGACCAGTCGAACCTGCCGCTCGACAAGAGCTACACCTCGCCGGGGTCGGCGGGCAGGGGCGCCACCGTGTACGTGATCGACACCGGCATCCGGATCACGCACAAGGAATTCGGCGGCCGGGCCGCCAACGGCTGGGACTTCGTGCAGAACGACAGGACGGCACAGGACGGCAACGGCCACGGCACCCATGTCGCGGGCACCGTCGCCGGCACCACCTACGGTGTCGCCAAGAAGGCCAGGGTCGTCGCCGTACGCGTGCTCGACGACGCGGGCGGGGGGACGACCGCCCAGGTCATAGCGGGCATCGACTGGGTCACCAAGCACGCGAAGAAGCCGGCCGTGGCCAACATGAGCCTCGGCGGCCACGGCAACGCCCAGCTCGACGCGGCCGTACGCAACTCCATAGCGTCCGGCGTCACCTACACCGTCGCCGCGGGCAACGACGGACTCGCCGCGGGCCTCTACTCGCCCGCCCGCGTCAAGCAGGCGATCACCGTCGGCGCCACCGACAAGAAGGACGTCCGCGCCGACTTCTCGAACTGGGGCCCGAGCCTTGACCTGTTCGCCCCCGGTGCGTCCATCACCTCCGCGTCGCACAAGAGCAACACCGGGAAGGTGACCTCCTCCGGTACGTCGATGGCCTCGCCGCACGCCGCCGGCGCGGCCGCCCTGTTTCTGGCCGACCATCCACGGGCCACCCCCGCCGACGTGAGCAGGGCGCTGGTGGAGGGTGCGATTTCGGGCAAGGTAAAGGACAGATATCCGGGCTCCCCGAACAGGCTTCTCCAAGTCGACAACCCGTAGGGATCCGTAACACCACAGGTGAGCGGCTCTTTACCGAGAGCGACTACAGTGACCGGCCTCGCCCCTCTCGGACGAGGCCGGTCTTGTGTGTAGACATACGCGTGAGTAGTTAACAAAGTGCCGGAATGCCCACCCGCACTGTGTGGGAAGGCTCCACCGGTACGTCCCGCTGGCCCCACCTCCCCACACCCTCATCCGCCCACCCACGTTGACGCGGACAGGAGCGGTCATGCCCGCCACGCACCACTCGTCAGCCCCCCCGACGACCAGTACCACCACCGCCACACCCGACAGCACCGCCGAACGCCCCGCGCGCCGGGCGCACACCGGACCGCCCGCGCCGGCCGCGCCGCCTCCGAAGACCCCGGTGACTCCGGGCGCCCCCACCATCGGGCGGATACCGGTTCTCGATGTGCGGCCGACCGTCCACCACGGCCGCCGACCGGCGAAGGCCGTCGTGGGCGAGGCATTCGAGATCTCGGCCGTCGTCATCCGGGAGGGCCACGACGCGGTCGCCGCCAACGTCGTGCTCAGGGGCCCGGAGGGCCGCCCGGCCGACTGGACCCCGATGCGCGAACTCGCCCCCGGCACCGACCGCTGGGGCGCCACCGTCTCCGTACCGAGCGAGGGCGTCTGGTCCTACGCCGTCGAGGGCTGGGGCGACCCGGTCACCACCTGGCGCCACCACGCCCGCATCAAGATCCCGGCCGGCCTCGACACCGAACTCGTCCTGGAGGAGGGCGCCCGTCTCTACGAGCGCGCCGCCGCCGGAATCCCCGACGGCAAGGGCGGCCGGGGCACCCTGCTCGCCGCCGTGGGCGCGCTACGGGACACCACCCGCCCCGCGCCCTCCCGTCTGGCGGCGGCGTTGGCGCCGGAGGTGGACGAGGTCCTGACCCGCCACCCCCTGCGCGAACTGGTCACCTCCAGCGAACCGTTGCCGCTGC
>NZ_JBHVDX010000314.1:0-9083 GCF_042802555.1 Streptomyces sp. NPDC057474
GCTTTGCGAGAACAACAGTGACTACGGCGATGACGGCAAGGCCCGCGACGCCCGCGACGCCCGCGACGCCCGCGATCAGGGCGACCTCCGCGCGCCGGCGCATGCGCGTCGCGGCCGCGGCGGCCGGGCTCGCGGCCGCGCTCGCGCTGACCGGGTGCAGCAGCGATGACGGCGGCTCCGAGGCCAAGGAGTCGTCGGCCGCTCCGACCGCGACGGACAGCGCGGACGGCGGCGGCTCCAGAGAATCCTCCGGCGCCGAGACCGAGCTGCAGGGCAACTGGCTGGCCACGACCGGCGGCAAGGCGGTCGCCCTCTTCGTCAACGGCGACGAGGTCGCCGTCTTCGTGGGCACCTCGGTGTGCAGCGGCAAGGTCTCCGACGCGGCGAACATGCAGATGATCAGCCTCAAGTGCCAGGACGGCAGCGACGACCGCACCGAGGGCATGGTGGACAAGGTCAGCTCCAAGTCCCTCACGATCACGTGGGAGGGCGGCGTCGGCGAGGAGACGTTCCAGAAGGCCGAGGGATCACTGCCGTCGGGACTGCCGACGGATCTGCCCACGGCGAGCGCCGGGTCGTAGGCCCGCGTTCGGACGGCGAACATAGGCCCATGCGCGGACGGCGAACATAGGCCCATGCGCGGGTGGCGACCATAGGCCCACGTGCAGGCGTCGTCCGCAGGCCCACGTTCGGGCCGCGAACCGTTGGCCCACGTTCGGGCGCGAACCGTAGGCCCACGTTCGGGCCGCGAACCGTAGGCCCAGGTTCGAGCCGCGAACCGTAGGCCCAGGTTCGAGCCGCGAACCGTAGGCCCAGGTTCGAGCCGCGAACCGCAGGTCCACGTTCGGGCGGCGAACCGTAGGTCCACGTTCGGGCGGCGGCCCGTTGAACGTGCCTCGCGCGCCGCTCGGGTCGTAGATCATGTGTCGGACGGGCCGCGGAACCTCCGGGTTTCGCGGCCCGTCCGCACTTTCACACCACCACCGGCTGTGCTGTGACAGCCACGAACTCCACCGGGAACTCCATGCGCACCGCTTCGACCGCCATCGCCGCCGCCCTCCTCGCGGCCCTCACGCTGACCGCCTGTGGCGGGGGTGACGGAGGTGACGGGGGCGGTGACGGCAAGACCGGCGCCGCCACCGCCGACAGCGGGAAGGGTGGCGCCTGTACGGCTGCGCAGGCCGGCTTCGAGGTCGGGCCCAGCAGCGCCGCACCGGCCGCCGGTGACGAGGGTGCCGTGCCGGTCACCGTCACCAACAAGGGCGACGTGGCCTGCACGCTGAAGGGCCTCGCCGGGGTGGACCTGTCCGCCGGCGACAAGTCCTGGGCGCTCCAGCCGCAGGAGGGCGCGTCCCAGGACACCGAGGTGACGCTGGAGGGCGGTCAGTCGATGACGTTCACCATCTCGTACGTGCGCGGGGTCGCCGGTGACACGGAGAAGAGCGCCGCGGTGGACGAGCTGAAGTTCACCCTGCCCGGAGACAGCAAGGTCAACAGCTTCGAGTGGCCGGACCCCGAGGTCGCGGTCAAGTCCGAGAGCACGCTGGACGCGACGGTGGGGCCGTTCCTGCCCCTCGGCGACTGAGCCACCGCGTCGCCCGGGTCATGACGGCAGCCGGGGCCGCGCCCGGACCTGGGCGCGGTCGGCTGCCTCCGCCCCCTGCTGCCAGCCGGCGAGGTCGCTGACGCCTCGGACTCGGGTGGTGACCGTGTCCGGGAACATCTGGGTGAACTGCTCGCGGACGGCGACGTCGCGGGCGGCGAGGACGGGCAGGAGGTCCTGTTCCGTGGCGCCTGCCCCGCGCGTGCCCGCCCCTTCGGCCTCCGCCTCCGCGACCTGGGCCTCCGCGACCTCGGCCAGCCGGTCCCCTATGCGGTGGGCGTAGGCGGCCAGGAAGGACTGCCGGAAGGTCTTGGTCCGTTTCCGGCCGCCCTTGCGCTGGGCCGCCTCCGCCTTCGTCATGGCGGTGGTGGCCTGGACGAGGAGCGAGGTGTGAAGCAGCTCGACCACCTCCAGGTCGGCCTCGAAACCGACGACCGTGGAGAAGCCGAGGTCCTCGTTCCAGACGGCCTCGCAGCGGTTGGCCCGGGCGACCGCGTCCAGGAGCACCGCCTTGGCCGTCTCGTACGGCGGGTCGACGCCGATCCGGCACGCGCCGGGCGCGTTCTTGCTGTGTGCGCGGGCCGCCAGCAACGCCTCGTCGATGCTGTGCCGCGCCATCAGCTCCTGCGCCTTCGCGCTGAGCGCCTCCGCCTCCTCCGGGAACCCGGTCGCCTCCGCCTTGGCGAGGAGCGCGCGGATACGGCTGAGCATGCGGGATTCGGGGGGCTGCCGAATGCCTGGGCCGGGCTCCTGTGGGCGATCCAGGGGTTCGAGGGTGGGGAGGCGCAGGAGGAGGCGGTACAGCTCCAGGGCCGCGGTGGCGTGCGAGAAGCGGTCCGTGCGGGTGGGGTGCGCCGCGAGTTCCTTGACCTCGTCGAGCTGGGCGGTCCAGCGGGGGGTGGGTGGTGGCTGCCGCTTCCCCGCCGTCGACTCCTGCTCGTGTTCCTCGACGATGAGCCGCGCGAGGAGTCGTAGGTGCTCGTCCTCCAGCTCGCGCCGCACGAACCGTACGACGTCGGCGGGCTGCCAGCCGCGCCGCCAGGCCCCGGCGACGAACTCCCGTCCGCGCCGGGCGAGTTCCGCGTCGGCCGCCGGGTCGGAGGCGAGCAGGGAGGCGCCTGTGTCGAGGGCGGCGTCGGTGTCGGCGTAGAGGGCCGCCTCGAAGGCGCGGTCCACCGTGTTGGTCGTACTCACGTGCTCGATCGTGTCATGAGGTGGAGGGGGTGGTGCCGGCCATACCCCTGGGACGCCCTCCAGTGGTCGTGTGCGGGCGGGGCGCGGACGGTTCGCTTGGCACATGACCACGACAGAGGCGACAGAGGCAAGGGAGACGGGGCTCGCGGCCGTACGCGTACGGGGCCTGCGGCGCTCGTACGGGGAGGTCGTCGCCCTCGACGGGGTGGACCTCGACTTCGGGGCGGGGACCTTCACGGCGGTGATGGGGCCGTCGGGGTCGGGGAAGTCGACGCTGTTGCAGTGTGCGGCGGGGCTGGACCGGCCGTCGGGTGGGACGGTGCGGGTCGACGGGGTGGAGCTGGCCGGGCTGAGCGAGCGGCGGCTGACGCTGCTGCGCCGGGAGCGGATCGGCTTCGTGTTCCAGGCCTTCAACCTCCTCCCCTCCCTCACCGCCGCGCAGAACGTCGCCCTGCCGCTGCGGCTCGCCGGGCGGCGGCCCCCGCGCGGGGCGGTGCGCCACGCCCTGGCCCGGGTGGGGCTGGCCGAGCGGGCCGGACACCGGCCGGCCCAGCTGTCCGGCGGGCAGCAGCAACGCGTCGCCCTGGCCCGGGCCCTGATCACCCGCCCGGCGGTCCTCTTCGGCGACGAGCCCACCGGGGCGCTCGACACCACGACCAGCCGTGAAGTGCTGTGCCTGTTACGGGAGTTGGTGGACCAGGAGGGCCAGACCACGGTCATGGTCACGCACGATCCGGTGGCCGCGTCGTACGCGGACCGGGTGGTGTTCCTGGTCGACGGACGGGTGAGCGGGGAGTTGCTCCGGCCGTCGGTGGAGGCGGTGGCGGCGCGTATGGCGGGGTTGGAACGGGGGGCCGGGGTGCGGGGCGAGCGGGCTGCGGGGATGCCGGGTCTGGGTGCCGTGGGGGCGACTGCCGAGGGGGCGGACGGGGACCTTGCCGAGCGCACCGCCAGGGAGGCCGGGGGTGCGGCCAAGGGAATAGCCGGGGCGGCCGGGGGCTCGGTCGAGGAAATCGCCGGGGCGGCCGGCAACGGGGCCGTCGGGGGTGTGACGTGCTGACCTTGTCGTCGTTGCGTACGCGGTGGGCCGCGCTGCTCGGGTCGTTCGTCGCCGTGGCCTTGGGGGTCGGGGTGATGGCGGCCATGGGGCTCGGGCTCGCGGCGACGCTCGACCCGCCCGCGCGTGCGCCGGAGCGTTTCGGCTCCTCCCCCGTCGTGGTGGCGGGCCTGGACAGGCTCACGGTGGAGGTGCGGCGGGGGCCGGGGACGGCCCGGGTGTCGCAGAAATTGACTTATCCACACCCTGTGGACGAACGGCTGCTGGCCGAGCTGCGGGAGCTGGGGCCGGTGACGCCGGGTGCGACGGAAGAGGAGAACGGGGCGGGCGGGGGCGATGGGGTGGCGGCCCGGGGCGCTGTCCAGGTGGACGCGGTCGGGGTGGACGCGGCCGTCGGGGACGTACGGGCGGTGGTCGGGGATCGGGCGCGGGTGCTGACGGGTGACGCGCGGCGACAGGTGGATCCGTCGTACGAGCGGGACGCGGAGGCGTTGGTCGCCGTGAACTCACTGCTGGGGACGGCGGGCGGGGTCACCACCTTCGTGTCGGTGTTCGTGACTGCGTCGACCTTCGCCTTCGTGGTGGCCCTGCGGAGGCGGGAGTTCGGGCTGCTGCGGATGGCCGGTGCGACACCGGGTCAGGTACGGCGGCTGCTGCTCGGGGAAGCCTTGGCGGTCGGGGTCGTGGCGTCCGGTGCCGGGTGTGCGCTGGGGGCTGGGGGTGCGCCTCTGCTGGTACGGGAGTTGGTGGACGGCGGGGTCGCGCCCACCTGGTTCGCGGTGCCGGGTGCGGTGGTGTGGCCGTACCACGTGGCCTTCTGGACGGGGGTGTCGGTGGCGCTTGCGGGGGCCTGGGTCGCCGCGCGGCGGGCCGGGCGGATCGGTCCCGTGGAGGCCTTGCGCGAGGCGTCCGTGGACACGGGGGTGCTGCCGCTGTCGCGCCGGGTGATCGGTTCCGCTCTGCTGGCGGGTGGACTGGGGCTGCTGGCCTGGAAGTTGGGGACCGACCCCGCCGAACTGCTGAAACGGAAGACGTACACCACCCAGCCGATGCTTCTGATCACGGCGGGGGCCGCGCTCGCACCGCTGCTCGTCCGTCCGGTCGTACGGCTGGTGGGTGCGGGTCTGCCCGGGGCCGCCGGGCTGCTGATCCGGGAGAACGCGGCCACGTCGGTACGCCGTACCGCCGCCGTCGCGGCACCGGTGCTGGTGACCGTCGCGCTGGCCGGATCGCTGCTGGGGTCCGCCGGGACGGTGGCGGAGGCGAAGGGGGCGGAGGCTCAGGCGCGGACTCGGGCGGACTTCGTGGTCACGAATCCTTCGGGTGCTTCGGGTGCGTTGGGTGCGTTCGATGCTTCGAGTGCGGCGGGTGAGAGGTCGCGGGCCGTTGTCGGGAGGGTCGGCAGGGTGGCCGGGGCGGGCGCGACCGTGGCCGGGTCAGCTTCCACCGCTGTGTATGTGGTGGAGGAGCGGAGCGCGTTGGTGCGGTCCGATGCTCGGGCGGTGACGGATGTGGCGGCCTTCGCGTCGGTGTCGCGGCTGCCGGTGGTCGCCGGTGATGTGCGTGATCTCGACGACCGGTCGATCGTCGTGAACGAGGAGTGGGAGCGGCACGAGGTGGGGCAGACCGTGCGGGTGTGGCTCGGGGACGGGCGTCCCGTACGGCTGCGGATCGTGGCGGTGCTCGCGCAGGGGACCGGGGACAACGGGGCGTATGTGACGGCCGCGAATGCCGGCGGGGCGGTCGTGGACCGGGTCGACGTGCGGGTGGGGAGCGGGGTGGACCGGGCGGGGGTCGCGGCGGCGCTGGAGGGGGCGGCGTCGGCGGGGGCCGGCGGGACGGTCCGGTCGGCCGAGGAGTGGCTCGCGGCGAACCGCCCCGGCACCAAGGCGCACACCCGGCTCGGGTTCCTCGTGGTGCTGGGGATCGCCCTCGTGTACGCGGGGATCTCGCTGGCCGGGACGCTGTTGATGGCCACGTCGGCGCGGGGCGCGGAGCTGCGGTCGCTGCGGCTGGCGGGGGCTACTCGGGGGCAGGTGCGGGTGGTTGTGCTGGGCGAGGCGCTGGTCGCGGTCGTGGTGGGGGTGGTGCTGGGAGTGGCCGTCACCGCGGTGAATCTGGCGGGGGTGGTGGTGGCGTTGGGGGTGTTGTCCGCGCCGGTGGGGGTGATGGTGCCGTGGGGCGCGGTCGGGGGGTGTGTGGGGGTGTGCGGCTTGGTCGCTGTGGTTGCCGTCGGCGGGGCGGTGGGGCGACGGTGAGGTAGGCCCGCGCCATCCGGGGTGGGGGTGTGCGTCGGGTGGCGGATGCGGGTGCGGGTGGCGGGTGGCGGGTGCGGGTGGCGGGTGCGGGTGGGTCGTGGCTGGTCGCGCAGTTCCCCGCACCCTGACGGGGCCCAGGTCGCACGTCCCAGTGGGTGAAATCGGGTCGCCCTGCGCTGTGCGAACTGCCAAGCATGGCCCCATGGTTGACGCATCTCTCTACGTAGCTTTTCTGGTCGCGGCCTTCGCCCTGTGTGTCACGCCGGGGCCCGACATGATGTTCATCGTGGCCGTCGGGGGGCGGGGCGGGCCGGTGGTCGGGGTGATGGCGGCGGCCGGGGTGGCGAGCGCGATGCTGGCGCACACCGCGGCGGCGGCGTTGGGGCTCTCGGCGCTGTTCGAGGCGTTGCCGGTGCTCTACTACGTGCTGCGGTGGCTGGGGGCGGCGTATCTGCTGTACCTGGCGGTCAAGGCGTTCCAGGACCGGTCGGTGCCGGGGGACGATGTCGGCGCCGAGTCGGGGACGGCGGCGGACGGCCGTGCGGGGACCGGGCTGAAGCGGGCGTTCTGGCAGGGCGCCGTCACCAATCTGCTCAACCCCAAGGTGATCCTCTTCAACGTGGCGTTCCTGCCGCAGTTCGTAAACCCCTCCCTCGGACACGTACCCGGCCAACTCCTGCTGCTCGGCTGCACCATCGTCGTCATGGGCTTCCTCTGGGACGGCTCGGTCGCCCTCGTCGCCGGTCGCCTCACGCAGGTGCTGCGCCGCAGCCGGCGGGTGGCGCGGGGGCTCAACATCTTCACCGGGACGGTGTTCGCGGGGCTGGCGGTGCGGTTGGCGACATCGCCGAAGTGAGCGGGGCCGCGGGCGACGCGAGGTGTCAACTCACGGTTGACAGTAGCGGGGCGTCAACCTACGGTTGACACATGACGACGAACCCCCGAGTCTCCTCTTCCATCCGTCTCGACGACCTCATCGAAGCCATCAAGAAGGTCCACCCGGAACCGCTCGACCAGCTCCAGGACGCGGTGATCGCCGCGGACCACCTCGGCGACGTGGCCGACCATCTGATCGGTCACTTCGTGGACCAGGCCCGGCGTTCGGGCGCGTCCTGGACGGACATCGGCAAGAGCATGGGGGTGACGCGACAGGCGGCGCAGAAGCGGTTCGTGCCGAAGGGCGAGAACGATCTCGACGCCAGCCAGGGGTTCAGCCGCTTCACCCCGCGCGCCCGGAACGTGGTCACGGCCGCCCACAACGAGGGCAAGACCGCCGGCGCCGTCGAGGGCCTGCCCGCCCACCTCGTCCTCGGCCTCCTCGCCGAGCCGGAAGGCCTCGGCGCCAAGGCACTCGTCGCACAGGGCGTCTCCCCCGAGGCCGTACGGGAGGCCGCCACAGCCGTCCTGCCGCCGGCCTCCGCCGAGGTGCCCGAACTCATCCCCTACGGCCCCGACGCCAAGAAGGTCCTCGAACTCACCTTCCGCGAGGCCCTCCGCCTCGGCCACAACTACATCGGCACGGAACACATCCTGCTCGCGCTCCTCGAGTTCGAGAACGGGAAGGGAGTACTGAGCGGCCTGGGCGTGACCAAGGAGGCCACCGAGGCGGACGTGGCCCGGGCACTGCAGACGATCGTGGAGGGGCAGGGTCAGGGTCAGTGAATTGACCACTTTCCGCGCCGCCAGCCGTGTGCCTGTTATATGGCGCTTCTCCAGGGTGGTGTCGGCGTGCCGTCCGGCTCCAGCCCATCGCCGACGCACACCACCTGTTGGCCCTGGTCTGGGCCGACGGCGGCTACACCGGCAGCCTCGTGCAGCACTGCCACGGCCAGCTCGTCCCGCTCGTCCCGCACCTCGGACAGCTGCTTGACCAGCTGCTCTTCCAGTTCATCCAGCTCCGCGCGGCGCGCGGTGATCCGCTCATGCACCTCGGGGTCCACCCTGCGCCGGAGCGTACGAGCGCAACCCGAGACGGCAGGCGAGAAATCGCAAAACCCGCACCTGCCAGACGATCTACGCCCCAGACTGCCGCCTTACCGAGCGGCCCCGGTGTCAGGCCGTCCGAATCCGGTCCCGCACCTCCGGCCGCACCTCGAACCCGGCCGCCTTGTACGTGGCGACGCCGCCGACGTTGGAACTCGGCGTGCACACACGTACGCTCGACGAGCCCATCTCCCGCAGCGCGGCCGCCCCGGCCACGGTGATCGCCCGGCCGTAGCCGCGACCACGGTGGTCCTCGTGGACGCCCATCGGCTCGACTAGCCCCGGCTTCCCCGGGCCGGCCGACCACACCGTCACCACCGCCGCCACGCTGCCCCGGTCGTCATAGGCGCCCAGGCAGCGGGCGGCGGCGTAGAACGGTCCCGCCGACATCGCGTGCCAGTACTCGCGCGTAGGGTGCGAGGTGTTGAACGCCGACCGCAGAACGTCGGCGAAGTCCTGCGCCTGCTCCGGGCCTATCGACTTGATCTGCACGCCGGGGTCCTCCACCGGCTCGGTGAGGTCGCGGAAGAGCGGCGTCCACGGCTCGTCGACGCCCCAGCCCTCCTTGCTCAGCAGGTCGTGGAGCAGCAGGCCCAGCGGCGCCTCGATGGACACCGCTCCTTCCGGCAGCACGCCGCGCTCAGGCAGCGAGAGGTCCTCGACGAGCCGCCGCGCCAAGTCCTCATCCTGGAAAGCGTCCGGAGCGACCGTCATCCGCACCAGCGTCGGCGAGTCGAGCATCCCGACCGCGAGAATCCGCCCGTCCCGACTCCAGGTCCGGACCACCGCGGCCGTCTCGGCCGTTCCGAACCGGTAGTTCCAGCCGATGTCCCCGGAATGCAACTGCATCGGCGCTTCGTCGTACTGCCACTCCCGCAGCGCGGCCATGGCCTCGCGTACCCCGTCGACAGTCGGCGTACCCAGCGCAATCGTCATAGCCGGGATCAGACACTCCATCCCGAAGGTCCCGCAACCGGTTAACCGGGTC
>NZ_JBHVDX010000315.1:0-8933 GCF_042802555.1 Streptomyces sp. NPDC057474
CGGCCACCAGGTCCGCGCTCAACGGCTGGTGCCGGACGGGCAACGGTCCGCAGGTGACGCGTTGGCCGGTGCTGCCCGAGGGGGGGTTGATCCTGATCATCTCGCGGCCCGGCAGACCGGGGCAGCGGACCGGCGCGGTGGGGCCGAGGCCGCGCGCGACGGCGTCGCGTTCGGCGTCGACGGCGGTGACGACGAGCAGGCGGATCGGGTTCATGAGGAGATCTGGACCTGCCCGTGGTCGCCGATGACGAGGCGGTGGGTGGCGGGCAGCCGGGGTGCCAGGGTGACCTTGACATTGCGTCCGACGAGGGATGCGGCCACGCGGCGGATGCGGTCGAAGGACGACTCGCGCAGCACGATGGAGTACTCGATCTCGCTGTGGGAGATGCGGCACTTCTCCGCGACCGACGTGGAGGGACCGATGTAGGAGTCGGTGACGATGCTCCCGGCACCGATGATCACGGGGCCGACGATGCGGGAGCGGTGGACCTCGGCGCCCGCCTCGATCCGGACGCGTCCGATGATCTCGCTCTCCTCGTCCACGAAGCCGTCGACGCGGGGCTGGAGGCGCTCCAGGAGGGTGCGGTTGACCTCCAGCATGTCGGTGACGTTGCCGGTGTCCTTCCAGTAGCCGGTGATGACCGTGGAGCGCACGGTCATGCCCTGGTCGATCATCCACTGGAGGGCGTCGGTGATCTCGAGTTCTCCCCGGGGGGAGGGGCGGATGGCCCGGACGGCCTCGTGGACGGCGGTCGTGAAGAGGTACACGCCGGCGACGGCGAGGTCGCTGCGCGGTTTGCGGGGCTTCTCCTCGAGGTCGACGACGTTGCCCTGGTCGTCGGTGACCGCGACACCGAAGGCCGTCGGGTCGCCGACGCGGGTGAGGAGGACCTGTGCGTCGGGCGGGTCCTTGCGGAACTCGTCGACGACGTCGCTGATGCCGTCGAGGACGAAGTTGTCTCCGAGGTACATGACGAAGTCGTCGTCGCCGAGGAAGGGTTCGGCGACGAGGACGGCGTGGGCGAGCCCGAGGGGTTCGCTCTGCTGGATGTAGGTGATGTCCAGGCCGAAGGCGGAGCCGTCGCCGACGGCGGCCTGGATCTCCGGGGCGGTGCTGCCGACGATGACGCCGACGTCGGTGATGCCCGCGGCGGCGATGGCTTCGAGGCCGTAGAAGAGGATCGGTTTGTTGGCTACAGGGACCAGCTGTTTGCTTGAGGTGTGGGTGATCGGTCGCAGTCGCGTACCGGATCCCCCCGCGAGCACGAGAGCCTTCACTGTTCCATCCAGGTGGTGGGTGGGAGGTGGTGGGTGGGAGGTGGTGATCGTCAGGGCCCGGACGACGTGTCAGGGCCCTGACGACCCGGCCTGTCGGTTCAGGCCTAGTCGAGGTCGCCCTCCAGGAAGGCGCGCAGCTCGTCGTCGGAGACTTCGTCGACGGACGCCCCTGCCGCTGGAGTTCCCACGGTGTCGGCGGTCGCGGTGGGCGCCGGGACGCCGTCCAGCCGGGCCAGCAGGCCGTGCAGTCGGCTGCGGAGCCTGTCGTGGAGGACTGCGTCCACCGCCGATCCGGTGAGCTGGGCCTCCAGTGCGTCGAGCTGGTCGAGCACCGGGGACGCGGCGGGCAGGTCGGCGGGGGCGATGCGCTCCAGGAGATGCGCGGCGAGCCGCTGCGGCGTGGGGTGGTCGAACATGAGCGTCGCGGGCAGTCGTACGCCCGCGAGGGCACCGATGCGGTTGCGGAGCTCGACGGCGGTCAGTGAGTTGAACCCGCTGTCGAGGAAGCCTCCTTCGGGGTCGAGGGAGTCGGGGCTGTCATGGCCGATGACCAGGGCGGCCTGGGCTAGCACGGCGTCCAGGACGGCGTCGTGCCGGGCGCTCGGGGCGAGTGCGGCGAGGCGTGCGCGCAGCTCACCCTCGGCGGGCGCCGCGGGTGTGGCGGCCGCCTGGGCGGCGGGGCGTCGGGTGCGGGCCCCGACGAGGTCGCGGACGAGGTCGGGCACGGAGCCGTCGGAGGCGCGCAGGTTGGCCGGGTCGAGGTCGGCGGGCGCGTACCAGGGCTCCGGGGAACGCAGTGCGGCGTCGAGCAGGGCGAGCGCGTCGGCGGTGTCCATCGGGCGCAATCCGCTGCGGGCGATGCGGCGCAGGTCGGCCTCGCCGAGCTTGCCGGTCATGCCGCTGCGTTCGGCCCACAGGCCCCAGGCGAGGGACTGGACGCGGCGTCCGCGCGCGGCGCAGCGGGCGGCGAAGGCGTCGAGGAAGGCGTTGGCCGCCGAGTAGTTGCCCTGGCCGACACCGCCGAGTGTCCCCGCGAGCGAGGAGAACAGCAGGAGTGTGGCGCCGGTGTTGCGGGTGAGCTGCTCCAGCAGCACGGTGGCGTCGGCCTTGGCGCGCAGCACCGTGTCGACGCGCTCGGGGGTGAGGGACTGCACGATGCCGTCGTCCAGGACGCCGGCTGTGTGGACGACCGCGGTCAGCGGACGGTCGGCGGGGATGCCGTCGAGCAGTGCGGTCAGGGCGGCACGGTCGGCGACATCACAGGCCGCGACGGTCACGTGGGCGCCGTGGCCGGTGAGTTCCTCGTGGAGTTCGGCCATGCCGTCTGCGGCGGCGCCGCGTCGCCCTGCCAGCACCAGGGAGCGGACGCCGTGGGCCGTGACCAGGTGGCGGGCGATCCGCCGACCGAGGACTCCGCCGGCTCCGGTGACCAGGACGGTGCCGTCGCCGGGTGTGCCCGCCGTGGTGCCGACGGGTGTGTCCGCCGGGGTGGTGCGGGTGAGGCGGGAAGTGAGTGCGGTGCCGTCGCGCAGGGCGATCTCGCTGTCGCCCAGGGCCAGTACGGCGGGCAGCAGGGCGAGCGAGGCCGCGCTGCCGTCGTGGTCGACGAGGGCGAAGCGGCCGGGGTTCTCGGCGCGTGCCGCACGGATCAGGCCCCAGACGGCCGCCTGGGCGGGATCGGTGCGCGGCGCGTCGTCGGGTGAGGTGCTGACGGCGTGCCGGGTGAGCACCACCAGCCGGGAGCCGGCGAGGCCGTCGTGGGCGAGCCAGTCCGTGACCAGGCCGAGGGCGTGGTGGGAGGTGTACCGGGCGGCGACGGCGAGATCGGTGTCCTCGCCGGTGTCGGGCAGTGCGGCGAGGACGGTTGCGGGTACGACCGTGTCGGCCACGGCCGTCAGGAGCGCGGCGGCGTCGGCGTGGTGGACGGCGTCCGCGAGTGCCGGTGCGGCGGGCGGGACGGCGCTGCCGACGAGGTGCCGTGGGCCGGCGGGGGGTGCGCCGAGGGCGACGGGTGTCCAGCGGATCCGGTGCAGTGCCCCGCGGCCGGGGGCGGCCGGCAGCGCGCCGGTGTCGACGGGGCGCAGGGCGAGGGCGTCGATGTCGGCGACCGGGTTTCCCGCTCCGTCGAGGAGGGTCACCCGGTAGGTGTGCTCCTCGGCGGCCGGGACGAGACGGACGCGCAGGGCGGTGGATCCGGCGCTGTGCACGGTGACGTCCGAGAAGGTGAACGGGACGATCGTGCCGGTGTCGTCGGCGGCTGCGAGAGCCACCGTGTGCAGGGCCGCGTCCAACAGGGCGGGGTGCACGCGGAAGCGGTCGGTGCCCTGAAGGTGTTCGCCGTCCTCGGGGGCGATCTCCGCGTACACGGTGTCACCGTCGCGCCAGGCCGCGCGCAGGCCGCGGAAGGCCGGACCGTAGGCGAAGCCGCCCTCGGCGATGCGCTCGTACAGGCCGGTCACATCGACGGGTGTGGCGGCCGGCGGCGGCCAGGCGGCGGCAAGGGGTGCGGCGGCGGCTGCCGGGGTGTCGCTGAGGGTGCCCTCGGCGTGCCGGGTCCAAGGGTCCTGGGCGGTGTCGCCGCCGGTGGCGGGCCGGGAGTGCACGGTCAGGGCTCGGTTGCCGTCGCCGTCGGGTGCGCCGACCGCGACCTGGAGGTGGACGCCTGCGTGCTCGGGGAGGACCAGCGGGGTCCGCAGAGTGAGGTCGGTGATGCGGGAGGCTCCGACGTGGGCGCATGCCTCCATGGCGAGGTCGAGGAAGGCGGTGCCGGGGAAGAGGACGCGGCCGGCGAGCGCGTGGTCGGCGAGCCAGGGCCGGTCCGGGACGGAGACGGTTCCGGTCAGGACGACTCCGGAGCTGTCGGCGAGGGGGACGGCCGCGGTCACCAGCTGGTGGCCTACCTGTTCCAGGTCGGTGCGGGTGGTGTCGGCGCCGGTGCTCTCCAGCCAGTAGGTGCGTCGCTGGAAGGGGTAGGTGGGCAGGTCGGTGCGGCGGGCCCCGGTGGGGGCGAACCAGCTGTCCCAGTCGACGCGGTGGCCATGGGTGTGCAGCCGGGTCAGGGCGGAGGTCAGTGACGCTCCCTCCTCGGTGTCCCGGCGCAGGGTCGGCACGAGGGTGGCGTCGTCGTCGACGCAGTCGCCGGCGAGCGCGGTGAGGACGTCACCCGGTCCGATCTCGACATAGGTGGTGACGCCCTGTTCCTCGAGGGCGCGGATCCCGTCGCGGAAGCGGACGCCCGCACGGACCTGACGCACCCAGTAGGCGCCGTCGAAGGGTTCGTCGGCGGTGACGGGGCGTCCGGTGAGGGTGGACACCACCGGCACGGTGGGGGTGGCGTGGCCGAGCTCTGCGGTGTGCGCGGCGAACGCGTCGAGCATGCCGTCCATGTGGTGCGAGTGGAAGGCGTGGCTGACGTTGAGGCGGTGCGTCTTGCGGCCCTGGGCGGCCAGTTCGGCGGCGACCGCGATGACGGCGTTCTCGTCGCCGGACAGGACGGTGGCGAGCGGGCCGTTGAGCGCGGCGACGGCGACCCGGCCCTCGTGGGCGGCGAGCAGCGGGGCCACCTCGTCCTCGCCGGCCTGGACGGAGACCATGACGCCGCCCGCCGGGAGGTCCTCCATCAGTGTGCCGCGTACGGCGACGAGGCGGCAGGCGTCCTCCAGGGTGAGGACGCCCGCGACGTGGGCCGCGGCGATCTCGCCCACGGAGTGGCCGAGCAGCGCGTCGGGCCGTACGTCCAGACTCTCCAGGAGCCGGTACAGGGCGATCTGGACGGCGAAGAGCGCGGCCTGGGTGTAGGCGGTGCGGTCGAGCAGGGCGGCTTGCGGGGTGCCCGGCTCGGCGAACATCACGTCCCGCAGCGACAGGTCGAGGTGGGCGTCGAGGTGGGCACAGACCTCGTCGAGGGCGTCGGCGAAGACCTCGTACCGCTCGTACAGGGTGCGGCCGGCGGCGGCCCGCTGGGCGCCCTGACCGGAGAAGAGGAAGGCTGTCCTGCCGCCGCGGGCCCGGCCGGTGACGAGGAGCGGGTTCTCGCGTCCCTCGGCGAGGGCGGTGAGCGCCTCGGCGAGGGCGTCGGTACCGTCGGCGACGACGGCCGCCCGGTCGTAGTGGTGGGCGCGGGTGGTGGCCAGGGACAGAGCGAGGTCGGCCGGCTCCGCCTCCGGGCGGGCGGCGATGTGGTCGAGGAGGCGCCGGGCCTGGGCGCGCAGTGCGGCGGTGCCGCGGGCGGACAGCAGCCAGGGCAGGGCCCCGGAGGGTGTGTCGGCCGGGCGCGGATCCGCGGGCGCGGGGCTGTCCGGTTCCTGGAGGATGACGTGGGCGTTGGTTCCGGAGACGCCGAAGGAGGAGACGCCCGCGCGGCGCGGGGTGTCACCGGGCGTCCAGTCACGCTCCTCGTGCAGCAGGCGTACGGCGCCGGAGGACCAGTCGATGTGCGGGGAGGGGTCCTCGGCGTGCAGGGTGCGCGGCAGGACGCCCTGCCGCATCGCCATCACCATCTTGATCACGCCCGCGACGCCGGACGCGGCCTGTGTGTGGCCGATGTTGGACTTCAGCGCGCCCAGCCACAACGGGCGTTCGGCAGGCCGGTCCTGGCCGTAGACGGCGAGCAGGGCCTGGGCCTCGATGGGGTCGCCGAGGGTGGTGCCGGTGCCGTGCGCCTCCACGGCGTCCACGTCCTGCGGGGAGAGCCCGGCGGAGGCCAGCGCCTGCCGGATGACGCGCTGCTGGGCCGGTCCGCTGGGCGCGGTCAGGCCGTTGGAGGCGCCGTCCTGGTTGACGGCGGTCGCGGCGACGGTGGCAAGCACGGGGTGCCCGTGGCGGCGGGCGTCGGAGAGGCGCTCCAGCAGGAGCAGGCCGACGCCTTCGGCCCAGCCGGCGCCGTCGGCCTCGGCGGCGAACGGCTTGCAGCGTCCGTCGGGCGACAGGGCGCGCTGCCTGCTGAACTCGACGAAGGTGTCCGGGGTGGAGATCACTGTGACGCCGCCGGCCAGGGCGAGTTCGCACTCTCCGGACCGCAGTGCCTGTGCGGCGAGGTGCAGGGCCACGAGGGAGGAGGAGCAGGCGGTGTCGACGGTGACGGCCGGGCCCTCCAGGCCGAAGGTGTAGGCGATGCGGCCGGAGGCGACGCTGCCGGCGCTGCCGGTGGCGAGGTAGCCCTCCAGTTCCTCGGGGGCTCGGCGGGCGCGGCTGCCGTAGTCGTTGTAGTTGGAGCCGATGAACACGCCCGCCCGGGCGCCGCGAATCCGGTCGGGTTCGATCCCGGCGCGTTCGAACGCTTCCCAGGATGTCTCGAGCAGCAGCCGGTGCTGCGGGTCGATGGCGACGGCCTCGCGGGGCGCGATCCCGAAGAACGCAGGGTCGAACTCGGCCGCGTCGTGCAGGAATCCGCCGTGCCGGGTGTACGAGTGGCCGGTGCGGTCGGGGTCGGGGTCGTAGAGGTTGTCGACGTTCCAGCCGCGGTCGGCGGGGAAGGGGGTGATGGCGTCGGTGCCTTCGGCGACCAGCCGCCACAGGTCTTCCGGAGAGGTGACGTCGCCGGGGAAGCGGCAGCTCATGCCGACGATGACGACGGGGTCGTCGTCGACGGCGGCCGTCGGTAGCTGCGGCAGGGGTTCGGCGGTCGCGTCGGCGTCGAACAGCTCCTGGTCCAGATGGGCGGCGAGGGCGTTCGCGGAAGGGTGGTCGAAGGCGAGGGTGACCGGCAGTCGCAGCCCGGTGGCCTCGGCGAACCGGTTGCGCAGTTCGACCGCGGTCAGCGAGTCGAAGCCGAGGTCCCGGAAGGCACGCCCGTCGGGGACGGCGTCGGGGTCGGCGTGCCCGAGGACGGCGGATGCCTGCGCGCGTACCTCGGCGAGCAGCGCGGCGCGGCGCTCGGCGGGGGCCAGCGCGGCCAGCCGGCGCACGAGCGGCGGCCTGTCGGCGGTGTCGGCCTCCTTCTCCTCGTCGCCGCCCGCCGCGACGGCCTTGCGGGCCTCGGGGAATTCGCGTAGCGCGGCGAACGCGCGGACCGTGATGAGCTTCCAGTCGACGTCGGCGACGATCAGGAACTCCTCGTCCTGGTCGAGGGCTTTCTGCAGGGAGGCCATGGCCAGGTCGGGGTCCATCGGGGGCACACCGTCGCGGCGGAGCCGCTCGGCGACCTCCTCCCCGACCATGCCGCCGCCCGCCCACGTGCCCCAGCCGACGGAGGTGGCGGGGAGTCCCTCGGCCCGGCGGCGGGCGGCCAGGGCGTCGAGGAAGGCGTTGGCGGCGGCGTAGCTGCCCTGTCCGGGGCCGCCGAGGGTGCCGGCCATGGACGAGAACAGCACGAAGGCGTCCAGGTCGAGGTGGCGGGTGGCGGCGTCGAGAGCGAGTGCGGCATCGGCCTTGGGGCGCATGACGCCGTGTGCGCGCTGTGGAGTGAGGGCGTCGATGACGCCGTCGTCGATGACGCCCGCGGTGTGCACGACCGCGGTGAGGGTGCCGCCGCCGGGCAGGTCGTCGACGAGCCGCCGTACCGCGTCGGTGTCGGCGACGTCGCAGGCGACCACCGTCGCGGGGGTGCCCAGTTCGGCCAGTTCCGCGACGAGTTCGTCGGCGCCTGGGGCAGCCGGTCCGCGCCGTGAGGCGAGCACCAGGTGCTCGGCGCCGCCGCGGGCCAGCCAGCGGGCGACGTGCCGGCCGAGCCCGCCGGTGCCTCCGGTGACGAGGACGGTGCCGGACGGCTGCCACCGGCCGTCGGGGCGCGGTCCCTCGCCGGCGCGCACCAGCCTCCGGGCGAAGATGCCCGATCCGCGCACCGCGAGGTGGTCCTCCTCCAGCGCCCCGGACAGCCCGTCGACCAGCCGGGAGGCGGCACGGTCGTCGAGCGTGTCGGGCAGGTCGATCAGGCCGCCCCAGCGCTGGGGGTACTCCAGGGCCGCGATGCGGCCGAGACCCCAGGTCATCGCCTGGAGCGGGTGGTGCAGCCGGTCGCGACGGTGGACGGAGACGGCACCGCGCGTGGCGCACCACACGGGCGCGTCGAGCCGGACGTCACCGAGCGCCTGGAGCAGGGAGGCGGTCAGGACCAGGCCGGTGGGCAGGACGCCTTCCACGGACCAGGGGGACTCGTCCAGGGCGAGCAGCGAGAGCACTCCGCCGATCTCGGTGCCGTCGGTCTGCTGCCGGATCATGTCGGCCATACGGTCGCGTTCGGCGGCGGGTCCCCCGGCGACGAGGAGGCGTGCTCCGGCCGACCGCGCTTCGAGCGCTGAGGACACCTGCCGGACGAGGGGGTCGGCCTCGTGTCCTGCGGGGACGACGACCAGCCAGGTGCCCGTGAGGTCTGCGGCCCGTGCGGGTCGCCCGGTGCTGGGCCGCCAGGCTACTCGGTAGCGCCAGCCGTCCAGGGTGGAGCGGTTGATCCGGTCGCGCCGCCACGACGACAACGCGGGCACGACCTCGGCCAGCGAACGCACGTCCTCCATGCCGAGGCTCTCGGCGAGGGAGTCCAGGTCGTGGTTCTCGACGCTGCTCCAGAAGCCGTCGTCGTGCAAACCCGGACTCCCGTCGACGGCAGTCTGCCGGACCGCGGGCTCCAGCCAGAACCGGCTGCGTTGGAAGGCGTAGGTGGGCAGGTCCACCCGGCGCGGCGACAGTCCCTCGAAGACCGGCGCCCAGTCCACCGACAC
>NZ_JBHVDX010000316.1:0-8859 GCF_042802555.1 Streptomyces sp. NPDC057474
GGGGAGGGTCAGGAAACGGCGGGTGCGCTGGTGGCGCCTTCCGCAGCGCCGTCGCGGACCGCCGCCGCCTCCTTCCTGCGCAGGACGGCGGGAGCCGTCTCCTGCAGCCCGAGGGCGAGCAGGACGACCAGCCCGGCGCCCGCGGCCGAGATGTACATGGCTGTCTGGAGCCCCCACTGGTCGGAGGCCCATCCGGCGATCACGGGAGCAAGGAAACCGCCGGCCAGCTCTCCGATGCCCATGACCAGGCCGAGGGCGGTCGCCAGCGCGCCGCGGGGGACGGTCTCCGCAGGGATGGTCGCCATGAACAGGGTGAAGCAGCCAAGGCCCGTATACGTGAGCACGACGACTGCGCCGAGCACCACAGGGCTGCTCACGTACACCACGGCCAGGGGGCAGAGCGCGGCCATCACCGTGAAGACGATCAGCGTGTTCTTGCGGCCGAACCGGTCCGAGATCCCCGGTGTGACGAAGCCCCACACCACCCACGCCACCCCTAGGCAGGTCACGACGCCGCTCATCGTCGCGGGTGAGAAACCCTTGACCGAGGTCATGTAGACAGGCGCGAACGTGATGATGACGAAGAACCATGTCATGTACGCGCAGGCGATCAGCACGCAGAGGATGATGTTGCGCTGCCGGAGGATGCTGCCGATGGTCGGCTTGACCGCGCCATCACCGGGCTCCGCCGCGGGCTCCGTCATCACACGGCCGCCCGGCGGCTCCTCCCGGACCGACCGCCAGATCCACAGGGCGATCAGCAGCCCCGGGACGATGGTGACGACGAAGGCCAGTCGCCAGGTGTACTGCGTGGCGATCCATACCACCGCGAGCGGGCAGAGGATGCCGCCCAGCAGTCCGGCCGACGATCCCTGCAGCAGCCCCATGTTCAGACCGCGCCGGTGCTCCTGGGACGCCTCCACCATCAGGGACTGCGACACCGGCAGTACGGCACCTTCCGCGAGACCCATCAGCGCCCTGGCCGCCAGCAGTGCGCCGAACCCGGCGACCAGTCCGCTCGACGCCGAGAAGCAGGAGAAGAGCACCACCGCGATGATGATCACGGGCTTGCGACGGCCGAGCCGGTCGGACAGGCGTCCGGAGATCATTCCGGACAGGGCCCAGGTCAGGGCGAGGACTCCGGAGAGCGTGCCCAGGGCGGTGTTCGAGAGGGGTATGTCCTCACTGATGAAGGGGACGAGGAAGAGCAGAGCCTGCCGGTCGAAGAAGACGAGGCCGAAGCCCAAGAACAGGATGACGAGCAGCTTGTTCTCGTAGCGGCGCGCGTCGGGAGTGGCGCCGCCGAGCGGAGGGGGCGCGGCGGATCGCTTTCGCAGCATGAATGCCTCATTCATCGGATGTGCGGGGAGCCGGAGAGGCAGGAACAGAGGTGCTGTGGGGACAAGAGACAGCACGGGGCTGTCGACCAGTGGGTGGGTGCCCTTCGGCCTGGGGAAGGCCGCGACGTCAGCCCGTCCGTGTTTAGTGATGGCGCGCGGTGGCTGTGCAACCGTGGGGGATCGTGGTCACGTCGGCTGCCTGGTACGTGCGGATGGTCCCGCCTCAGCAAGACGTGCAGCTCGTCCTGGTGCTGTCGTCCCTGGTCCCTGGTCGCCGGTCAACCGGCCCAGCAGCGCCCGGTGGCCGTCCCACTTCGGGCTCCGCCGCGTGACCCTGTGGCGAAGCGGGGTCCGAGACGGGTGTGGCGAGCATCGGCTCAAGGAGAGACCAGTTCGAGGGCATGGGCCAGCGCCAGCTAGAGGGCGTTGGAGAAGCCGGTCAGCGGAGCATGAGGGCAGGTAGCGGGGTGGTGGGGCACTTTTCAGGGGCTGGGTGGGCGAGCCGTGCGCCCGTTGCTCGACACCTGCGAAGACGGCACTGCCCAACGTAAATAGCGAACTGCAACTGGAGTACCAGATTCGTCCTCAGGGAACTTGGCCCACCTGGAGGTACTTTCATGAAACGACGTACGTTCGTCACCGCGGTATCCGCGTCGCTGATCGCCGCCCAGCTCACCGGTCGTGCGCACGCCGCCGCGCCGGCGGAGGCAGGACGCGGCAGAGGCTACGAGATCGTCGCCCGCTTCTGGGGTGCGATGCCCACGGGGGTCACCGTCTCGCGCCGCGGGCGGGTCTTCGTCAACTTCCCCCGATGGGGCGATGACGTGCCCTTCACCGTCGGTGAGCTCCGTGGTGGGAAACCAGTGGCCTACCCCGACGCCGAGGTGAACCGCGAGGACGCGTCAGACTTGGCCGGACACTTCCAGTCGGTGCAGAGCGTCGTGCTCGACCCCGCCGGCCGGCTCTGGATTCTCGACACCGGAAGCCCATTATTCGCACCCAGCTCCTACGGCGGCCCCAAACTCGTGGCCGTCGACCTGCATACCAACCGGATCATCCAGAAGATCCTCTTTCCCCCGGAGGTCGCGCCGGCCCACAGCTACCTCAACGACGTGCGCTTCGACCTGCGGCGCGGGCCCAAGGGCATGGCGTTCATCACCGACTCGTCCCCACAGGGACCGAACGGCATCGTCGTCGTCGACCTCGCCACGGGCCGATCGTGGAGGCGACTGCATGCCCACCCCTCCGTGCTCCCGGAGAAGAACTTCCTCCCCATCATCGAAGGCGAACCCTTCATGAACCGTCCCGCGAACGGCGAACCCTCCTACTTCCAGGTCGGATCCGACGGCATCGCGATCAGCGCGGACGGCAAACGACTCTTCTACTGCGCGCTGTCGAGCCGCCGCCTCCACAGCGTGGACGTCGACGCCCTTGCCGACCCGGCGGTCCCCGATGCCGAGGTGGCCGTGACGGTCGTGGACCTCGGGCCCAAGCCCATGGCCGACGGCCTGGAGAGCGACGACAAGGGGCGCGTGTACGGCGGCGATCTGGAGCACAACGCCATCTGGCGGAGGAACCCGGACGGCACCATCGAGACCCTCGCGCAGGGGCCCGACCTGATCTGGGTCGACACCCTCTCCATCGCGTCCGACCGCCACGTGTACGCCGTCGCCAACCAGGTCAACCGCCAAGCCGGTCACCATCAGGGCATGGACCTGCGACGCAAGCCCTACCTCCTGGTCCGTACAGCCATCGACGCGGGCCCGGTACTGCTCCGGTAGTCCCCGGCAACGGCGGAAGGGAGGCGGGGGATACCGAGCCCTCGGTGTGCGGGACGAACCTGAGGGCGGCCCACGTCTCCCCCATGGTGAGGCGGCGGCCCCAGGAGCGCGGGAGCGGGCGCGGCCGGTGATCTGCGTCTCGGCGACAGGGTCGCCCTCGACGAGGCGACGACAAGATCGTTGTCCGGCGTACGAGCTTCACGCACGCCAGCTCGCACTCCAGGCAGTTCACCACCCAGAGCTGTGGCACAGTCGCGTGACGCCCGGTTTGTGGCGACCTGTCAGCTCAGGCCGGCCGGACGTCATGCGACTACGCCGAAGCCCTGTCTCGTGGTGCGTCCGGTGTCTGAGCAGGAAACGGCCAAACTCTCTGCCCGCGTCAGCCCTGACCGATCTTCCCTAGGTCCGACGGACGCTCAACCGATCGGAATGTGACGTCTAGGGAGTCCTGGCCGTGCTGGCGGCGAGGGTGCATCGCAAGCTCGACAACGGCGCCAGGCGCCTGCGCGAGGCGGACCGGCATCTGAAGCATCCAGACTCCCACCCTCTGGAAGTACACCTCGATCACCCGGCGGGCGTCCGGACGATCTCCACCGGCGGGGTGCCCGCGGGGTGCGGGTGAGGTGACAGGCGGAGACCCGGCGCGGCCACCTGTCTCCGCCCTGTCCCCCTGCCTGTCCGCGAGCGACGAACCGGGAGCACCCGGCCCGCGTGCCTACAGGTTCCGTCGTCCGTAAGAGGCCGACGGCTACTGCCACATACTCGTGAGACCTCAGCCACAACCCGCCCCTGGGGCCTATGCCCACTGGGTACTGTTTCAGCGGCATAAAGTGCGACTGTGCCCGTTCCGATTTCCTGAGTACCGCACACCGAAGTTGTCTGCTGATGACTTTTCCGTGCCGGTCACGGGGACGGGGCACGGCGACAGGACTCCGCCCCGACGGTCCGCAACGAAGCGTGCTGCCACCGCCGACAGGCGTCCTTGCTATGCCAGGACGCGTGCGCCGTTGGAAGGCTAAAGGAACTTGACCGTCCAGATATCAGAGGTGGGGAATCTGCCCGCCGCCCTGAGCACGTTTGTGGGCAGGCGCCGGGACTTGGCGGAAGTGCGCCGCCGTCTGGGGGCGACGAGGCTGCTGACGCTCACCGGTATGGGCGGGGTGGGCAAGACTCGGCTGGCACTGGAGGTGGCCGCCGCGTCGGCGACGGATTTCGCGGACAGGGTGTGGCTGGTGGATCTGGCGCCGGTGTGGGACCCGTCGTTGGCGGCGAACGCCGTGGCGTCAGCGCTGGGGATGCCGGACCTGGGCACCAGGCCGGTCATCGACCAGCTCGCCGTCTTCCTGGCCCACCGCAGTCCGCTGATCGTGCTGGACAACTGCGAGCACCTCGTCGAGGCCTGCGCCGAGCTGGCACATGCGCTGCTGTCGGCGTCTCCCGGGTTGCGCGTTCTGACGACGAGCCGCCGGACACTGGGAATCGGCGGCGAGCACGTCTTCGCCGTCCGGCCGCTGGCGCCGGACGACGCGGTGGAACTGCTGCGGGACCGGACCACTGCCGTGCGCCCCGAGTTCCGGATCACCGACGGCAACCGCGCGCAGGTCCTCCGGCTGTGCGAGGACCTGGACGGGCTGCCGCTGGCCATCGAACTGGCCGCTTCCCGGCTGCGGACCCTTACCGTCGACGAGGCGGTGAACCGGCTGGAGGACCGCTTCGGGCTGCTCGCGAGCGGCAGCCGAGTCGCCCGGCCGCACCAACGGACGCTACGCGCGCTGATCGACTGGAGTCACGAGCTGTGCACCCTCGCCGAGCGGCTGCTGTGGAACCGGCTGTCGGTGTTCGTCGGCGACTTCGGCCTGGACGCGGCCGAGGCCGTCTGCGCGGGCGACGGCATCGGCCGTGACGAGGTACTCGATCTCCTCGACCGGCTGGTCGTGCAGTCGATCGTCGTGCCCACCGAGCGTGAGGGCCTGCCGCGCTACCAGATGCTGGAGACCATCCGCCAGTACGGGCGGGACCGGCTCGCCGAGTCCGGCCAGGAGCAGCGGATGCTGCAACGGCACCACGCTTTCTACCTGGCCCTCGCCGAGCGCATCGCCGACGGCTGGGCCGGTCCCGGCCAGCAGAAGAGCCTGGCCCGGCTGAGTGCCGAGCATGCCAATCTGCGCGCGGCGCTGGACCGGGGCGGTGACCCGCAGGCCGTGCTGGCGCTGGCCGCCGCGCTGCGCTTCCACTGGTGCGAGGGCGGATTCCTCGGTGAGGGACGCCGCTGGCTCGACCACGCGCTCGCCGCCGCGCCCGAACCGAGCCCGGCCCGGGCCAGGGCGCTGTGGGTCGCCGCCTGGGTGGCGGTGTTGCAGCACGATCACGCTACGGCGTACCGGTGGCTGGACGAGGCCGCGGAGCTGGGGGAGCGGCTGGACGACCCGGTGGTGTGCGCCCACGTCCAGAGCCTGCGCGGCACCTTGGCGTTGTTCAGCGGCCGGATGGCAGAGGCCGTGTCCTTGTTGGAGGAAGCTGCGGCCGCGCACATGGGGACGAGCGAGAAAATCGGGGCGGTCTACGCGCTGATTACGATGGCCACCGCCCAGTCGCACCTCGGGGATCCGCGCACCACACAGACCTGCAGGCAGGCTCTCGCCCTCGCCGAGGCGCACGACGAGCGGCTGGTCCGCGCGCATGCGCAGTGGGCGCTCGGCTACGACGCCTGGAGACGCGGCGACCTGGAGGAGGCCGCGGTGATGCTCCGGTCCGCGCTGGAGAACGAACAGGGCTTCAACGACTACGTCAGGGTCGCCCTGATGTTGGAACAGCTCGCCTGGGTCACCGGCGAGGGCGGTGACCACAAGGGGGCGGGGCGACTGCTGGGTGCCGCGCGTGCCCTGTGGCGGGACACCGACACCAGCATCTCCGCACTCGGACCGCACATGGTCGAGCAGCACGACCGGTGCGAGGAGGAAACCATACGGGTCCTGGGCCCGGCAGCGTACGAGAACGCCCTCGCGGAGGGCGGGCGCCACCGCGGCCCCGACGAGGCCATCGCGTACGCCCTGCACACCGAAGTCGAGCCGACCGCCACACCGACCGCCACGGCATCCGCCCCGAGCCCGCTGACCCCCCGGGAGCAGGAAGTGGCCGCGCTGGTGGCCGAAGGCATGAGCAACCGCCAGATCGCCTCCGCGCTCGGACGCTCCCCGCGCACGGTCCACGGCCACGTCGAGAACATCCTGGCCAAGCTCGGCTTCGCCTCCCGCGCCCGGATCGCGTCCTGGTGGACAGCGAACCAGGCACCCACCCCTAGGACAACCCCGTAGAAATACCCGGGCCGGGGCGGGGCCCGGGGCCCGTACAAGTACCCATGGCCTCGGCGTAGTTCCCTCGCGGAGGCTTTCGGCATGCCACCCGACAGGGCGTGCCCCCTGCACCGGGGGCCTCGGACCCGCGGCGCAGGGGTGCGCCCTCGCCACACGTCGAGGGCAGTCGGCAACCGGATCCGTGACAGGAACGCGCCCGACCGATGTCAGTCACTGTTTCCGTGCCCGTGGCATGCGGCACCGGAAGCGACAGCCGACCAGGCCCGCCAGCAGTGCGTGAGCGGCCCGTGCCGGCATGAAGGTCACCGTCAAGATCGGCAACCGCCACACACCGCAACCCCGAATCAACGGGTTGCTCATCACAAAAAGGAACTCATGTGACGACCCAGATGCAGGGTGGATATTCCCGAAGGTCATTTCTCGCAGCTCTGACGGCCGCCGGTGTAGTGGCCGGCGGTGGCCTGGGCCTGGTGGTTGCCGCAGCCCCCAGCGCCAGCGCCGCGACCGGCGCGGACGTCACCTGGCGGATCACCGGTGAGCCCGCAGACGACAGGCGCGGCTACGCCCGAATGCTCAGGAGCGTCACAACGGCAATCTCCGACCACCAGGTCAGACCACGGGATGGGGGCGTCGCCGTGGGGCACCCCGTCGACGTGACCCAGGGCAGCGGGGGGAACTCGTACGTCACCGTCGATGTGCACGCCGAGGGCGGGCCCGAGTTCATCCGGCTGGTACTGCGCCGGTCGGACGCCTACTTCATGGGCTGGTTCCAGGGCACCGAGGACGGCGGCGGAGCCGTGCAGCTCGGCGACTTCTTCTCGCTGGACCCCGACCTGACGAACGGCCAGGGGGGAGTACCGCAGGGCAGGGCGGCCCTGACCAACGGCCCGGACGACCGGGGCAGCCAAACGAACCGCCGGTACGACACACTCGCCGGATACGACGCCCTGAGGACACAGGGCGCCACCCGCAACGGCATGCTGATCAGTGCCCTCAGCCTCAACGAAGCCGTGCTGAGGCTCCAGCAGGCCGACAGCACTCTCAGCGGCTACGTCAGGGTCGCGGCGTCGGCGATCCTTCAGATGATCGTGGGGGTCTCCGAAGCCATTCGGTTCCGGAACCAGGCGGCTGGGACCATCGAGGCGTTCCGCCAAGGTGTGGCGTACACAGTCCCCCCGCAACACATGGAGCAGCACAACAGCTGGCTACGGATGAGCAGGGCGCTCCTGGACGCAGTTATCAACGGGCTTGACGCACTCTCTCAGACACTGACAGTCGGCGCAGTCGTCTACTACACCGCGGCAGCGCTCGCGAGGGACCTCAACCTTGTCCACCACTCGAGCAGGAACACGTACACCCGCAAGGATGAATTTCTCGAGGGGAGCACGCTGCTCGTCGCGGCCAACGGCACCGGCGACTACTGGACCGTACAGGAGGCGATCAACGCCGTTCCCAACAGCGGCGCGAACACCATCGTCATCGACACGGGCAGCTACCACGAGGTCATCAGCGTCCCGACGGACAAGACCTGGCTGACGATCGACGGCGTCACCAGCAACGCCGCGGATGTCCTCATCCACAACACCAGGGCCCATGGGATGCTCAAGCCCGACGGCACACCGTGGGGCACCCAGGGCAGCGCCGTGGCCACCTTCAGGCCGGCCAACCTGACCGTCAAAAATCTCACGATCCAGAACACGTTCGACCCCGCGGCCCACCCGGAGATCAATCAGTACGAGACCCAGGCCGTCGCGGTGGCCGCCATGGGTGACCGGCAGGTGTACCGCAACGTCCGGATCATCAGCCGTCAGGACACCCTGCTCGCCAAGGGGACCACACCCACGACCCAGGCCCGGCAGTACTTCGTCGACTGCTTGATCAGGGGCACCGTGGACTTCATCTTCGGCAACGCCACCACGGTGATCGACCGGTCCACCATTCACATGCTCGAGTGGCCCGGCGGCACGGTGCTGGCACCCAACACCGACTACAGGAAGAAGTACGGGATCCTCATCACCGACAGCTCGATAAACTCCACCGCGCCAATAAGGTCTATGTACCTCGGCCGACCGTGGCACAACGTTCCGGAGGCCCACCCCCAGGCGGTTGTCCGAAACACCCTGGTGGCCTCGTCCGTAAAGGAACTGCAGCCCTGGACCGACATGACCCCCGACTACCCCTGGTCGCGGGCCCGGTTCAGGGAGTACAAGAACTCCGGTCTCGGAGCCGGTGTCGGCGCGAACGCACCGAAGCTGACCGACGCCGAGGCCGCGGAATACACCGCCCAGAAGTACCTGGCCGGCACCGACGGATGGAACCCGGTCCGCTGACCGCAGCCAAGGCGACGGGCGCACTGCCCACCGGCAGCGACGCTGCCGCCGCGGCGGCGAGGTGAACCACGGCGGGGCCGGGACAGTACGACCG
>NZ_JBHVDX010000317.1:0-8821 GCF_042802555.1 Streptomyces sp. NPDC057474
CGCGCAGCTGGGGAGCTGCGCGGGCGTTGCTTTTTTTTTACCCGGTTTCCCGGCGCACGCAGCCAGCCCCAACCAGCCCCAACTACGGGCAACCTTGCCGCTGGCGCGGCGCCCCAGCTGTGGCAGGGGCGGGTCTGCCTGTCCTGGCCGCGGACATTCGTGCCGCTGGGGCGGGGCCCACCCGGCAGCGGGGGTGGGGTCTGCCTGTCCTGGCTGCGGGCAATCGTGCCGCTGGGGCGGCACGGGTGGGCGCGGCGGCACCACGTAACCGCCGAGCCGCGGGACCTCCCCCCGGGCCCACCTCCAGCACGGCGCACCTGAAACGTAGGCTCACCGACAGCGCCGTACGACTTTCGCAGGGGGACCCATGACCGCCACCGCCGATGCCGACGTACTCCCCGCCCTCAAGGCCAAGGTACGAAGCACGGCCCACCCCGAATCCACCCCCTGCTCCCACCCCGACGCGGTCCTCGCGGAACGCGCCGACGGCACGGTCGTCCGCCACGCCGACACCGTCGCCAAGGCCCACGCCCCCGACACCGACCCCACCCACCTGACCCTCCGCCTGACCGTCGCGACCTCCCACCCCGACACCCTCCTCGCCCCCCTCCACTCCACCCCGACTCCCCTCCACGGCCGCCTCGTCACGTTCTGGCCGTACGGCACCCCGGTCGACCCCGAGGTCCCGGAGGTGGCTCCCTGGGAGGAGGCGGCCACCCTCCTCGCCCGACTCCATCGGCAGCCGCCACCCCCGGGCCTGCCACCCATGCGCGGCCCCGCCAAGGCGGCCCAGGCCATCGCCCGCCTCAAGGCCGCCGCACCCCACCATCCCGCTGCCGCCCCGGTACTCCGCGCCTGGCGCACCCTCCCCGCCTGGGCCAGGGCCGAGGCCCCCATGCCCGACACGACCACCCTCTGTCACGGCGACCTGCACCTCGGCCAACTGGTCCGCCACCCCGCGACCACAGGCCCCTGGCGACTCATAGACGTCGACGACCTCGGCGTGGGCGACCCCGCCTGGGACCTCGCCCGCCCGGCCGCCTGGTACGCCTGCGGCCTCCTCCTGCCCGACGAGTGGACCCGCTTCCTCACCGCCTACCGGCAGGCGGGCGGCCCGGCGGTCCCCGCGCACGGCGACCCCTGGCCCGTACTGGACGTACCGGCCCGCGCACTCACCGTGCAGACCGCGGCCCTCGCGATCGCGAAGTCCACGGCGGCCGGCAGCCCCCTCGACGACGCGCAGCAGTCCGTTGTGGACGCATGTGACCGAATGGGAGGCATCCCGCCGGAGTTGGCCGACGCTTTCCCGAAGTAGGGTGCAACCGACCGCGGCCGGACAGTGTCTGTCCTGGCGTAACGCGAAGCAGTACCGAACGCCGAGGAGTTGACCCGAACCATGCACATGCAGTGTCCGAAGTGCCATGCGCCGATGCACACCTACAACCGAAGTGGCGTCCAGATCGAGCAGTGCAGCGGCTGTCGCGGGATCTTCCTCGACTACGGCGAGCTGGAGGCGCTGACCCGCATGGAGGGCCAGTGGGGCGGCGGCCCGGCCGTTCCCCCGCCGCCGGCCGCTCCGCAGTACCCGGCGGGCGGCGGTCACAACGCTCCGGCCTGGGGCGCCCCGCACGGCGGTCACCAGGGGGGCCACCACGGGGGCCACGGTCACCACAACCGCGGCTTCGGCCACATGCTGTTCTCCAGCTGAGCCGCGCGTAGGGCGCACCCAAGCCCTACACACGACGAAGCCCCCGGCCGTACGAGACGGCCGGGGGCTCGGTGCGTGTGGACGATACTGGGATTGAACCAGTGACCTCTTCCGTGTCAGGGAAGCGCTCTCCCGCTGAGCTAATCGTCCTCGGGGTCACAGCCCGGGGGCTGTAGATCTTGCGTGCGCGATACTGGGATTGAACCAGTGACCTCTTCCGTGTCAGGGAAGCGCTCTCCCGCTGAGCTAATCGCGCGGGGCGAAGCCTCACGGCTCCAGAAGCCATCGGGCCTCAGTGGACGATACTGGGATTGAACCAGTGACCTCTTCCGTGTCAGGGAAGCGCTCTCCCGCTGAGCTAATCGTCCTTGGAGGTGGAGACGGGATTTGAACCCGTGTAGACGGCTTTGCAGGCCGTTGCCTCGCCTCTCGGCCACTCCACCAGGAGTGCGGGGGTTCGCGAAGATCCCCCACTTCCTGCGAGCGGACGACCAGGTTCGAACTGGCGACCTCAACCTTGGCAAGGTTGCGCTCTACCAACTGAGCTACGTCCGCTTGTCGTTTCCGGCCCGCTTCCGCGACCCGGCGACGAGTTGAACTCTAGCGGATTCCGGGGCCAGCACAAAAACGCGTTTGTGCAGCGTGCTGCGGTGCGTCCAGTCCGAGACCCGGCCGGACCCGCCCGCAGGGCACCCGTCCTAGACTCGACTGTGTGCCCGACCTCCCTCCGCTCGCCCGCTTCGGCGACCTCGTGGCCACCGGTCTCACCGATGTGACCAGCGACGCCGCCGCCCTGGACTCCTCCGGCTTCTGGGCCGTGTGCGCGGACTACGAGGGCGGTCTGGTGTGCGCGCGCTTCAGTGACGTACGTCGCGAACCCGCACCCGCTCCGGTACCCGGGGACTGGCACGGGCCGGGCGTCGACGACTGGACGTCGTCCCTCGACCGCGCCGCGTACACGGCGGGCGTACGCCGGATCCGCGAGCACATCGCCGCCGGCGAGGTGTACCAGGCGAACCTCTGCCGGGTGCTGTCCGCGCCCGTCGCGCCGGACGCCGACGTGGACGCCCTGACCGCCCTGCTGGCGCGCGGCAACCCCGCGCCCTTTGCAGGAACGATTCGCCTCCCGGTGTACGGGGTCGAGATCGCCACCGCCTCCCCCGAGCTCTTCCTGCGCCGCGACGGCCGGATCGTCGAGTCGGGCCCGATCAAGGGCACCGGACGCACCGAGGCGGACCTCCTGGAGAAGGACTACGCCGAAAATGTCATGATCGTCGACCTGGTCCGCAACGACATCGGGCAGGTCTGCGCCACCGGCACCGTGACCGTGCCCGACCTGTGCGTCATCGAGAAGCACCCCGGGCTGGTCCACCTCGTCTCCCTCGTCCGCGGCGAACTGCCCGAGGACGCCGGCTGGCCCGAGCTGCTCACCGCCGCCTTCCCGCCCGGCTCCGTCACCGGCGCGCCCAAGTCCAGCGCCCTGCGGATCATCGACGCCCTGGAGACCGCCCCGCGCGGCCCGTACACCGGCGGCATCGGCTGGGTCGACGCCGACCGGGGCACCGCGGAGCTGGCCGTCGGGATCCGTACCTTCTGGATCGACCGGGCGGCGGGCGAGCTGCGCTTCGGCACGGGCGCGGGCATCACCTGGGGATCGGACCCCGAGGCCGAGTGGCTGGAGACCGAGCTGAAGGCCGCCAGACTGCTCGCGGTAGCGTCGGGGACGTACGAGGCGAGTGGGAGGACCCTTACGTGAAGATCTGGCTCGACGGCGGGCTGCAGGACATCGACTCCGCCCGTGTCTCCGTCCTCGATCACGGACTGACCGTGGGCGACGGCGTCTTCGAGACCGCGAAGGCGGTCGACGGGCGGCCGTTCGCGCTGACCCGCCACCTCGACCGGCTGGCCCGCTCGGCACGCGGACTCGGCCTGCCCGAGCCCGACCTCGACGAGGTGCGCCGCGCCTGCTCCGCCGTCCTGGAGGCCAATCCGGTGGCGTTCGGCCGGCTGCGCATCACCTACACCGGCGGGGTCTCCCCGCTCGGCTCCGACCGCGGCGACCACGGCCCGACGCTCGTCGTAGCCCTCGGCGAGAGCGCCCGGCGCGCCGACTCCACCGCCGTGATCACCGTCCCGTGGACCCGCAACGAGCGCGGCGCCCTCACCGGCCTGAAGACCACCTCGTACGCCGAGAACGTCGTCGCCCTCGCCCGCGCCCACGAACAGGGCGCCACCGAGGCCCTGTTCGCCAACACGGTGGGACAGCTCTGCGAGGGCACCGGCTCCAACGTCTTCGTCGTCCTCGACGGCGAGATCCATACCCCGCCGGTCGCCTCCGGGTGCCTCGCGGGCATCACCCGCGCCCTCGTCGTCGAGTGGGCCGGCGCCCGCGAGACCGACCTGCCGCTGGACGTCCTGGACCGCGCCGACGAGGTCTTCCTGACGTCGAGCCTGCGCGACGTGCAGTCCGTGCACCGCGTCGACGCCCGCGAGTTGTCGGCCAGGCCGGGCCCGGTCACGGCCAAGGCCATGCGGGTCTTCGACGAGCGGTCCGGCGACGACCTCGATCCGTAAAAGCCTCTGATATTGGGCTGACCCGGCGGTCCGGAGCGGGTAGAACACCACTGATGACCACCACCCTGCGGCCCCTCGAGCCGCTTCAGCACGCCGCCGACGGGTCGCGTTCGCGCCGCTACCAGGTGTGCGTGAACAGCCGTACCGTGGGCGGGATACACCTCGGTACGCGCCCCGACCCCGGGTCCTCGGCCGCCCGGATCCTGGATCTGCGGATCGACGAGCCGGACCGGCGGCGCGGCCGGGCCACGGTGGCCGCACTCGCCGCCGAGGAGGTGGCCCGCGGCTGGGGTTGTCGGCGGATCGAGGTGGCCGTCCCGGCCGGCGCCGAGCCTGCGCTGCGACTGACCCAGGCGCTCGGCTACGTCCTGCGCAACCGGAGCATGCGTAAGCCCCTCGACGGCACCCCGCCCGAACTCCCCGTCGGCAGCCGGGGCCGGCCCATGACAGAGGCCGAGTACGGGCCGTGGCAGGAGGCCGGGCTGGAGGGCTACGCGCAGGATTTGATCACCCGCGGCGTGCCCGAGGCGGAGGCGTACGCGAGGGCCGCCGACGACTACGTGCGGTGCCTGCCGCAGGGAGTGGCCACCGAGAACAACCTGTGCAGCGTGCTGGAACACGAGGGCGCGAGAGTCGGCACGCTGTGGTTGTGGCTGACCGACGACACCGCCTTCGTGTACGACGTGGAGGCGGACGCCGCACACCGGGGCAGGGGGCACGGCCGTACGCTCATGCTGCTGGCGGAGGCCCAGGCGGTGGCGGAAGGGAGAGCCGCCATCACGCTCAACGTCTTCGCGGGCAACTTCCGGGCCGAATGCCTCTACGAATCGCTCGGCTACGAGACGACGGTCTACCACCTGTCCAAGCCGCTGCTCTGACGGCTGCCGGGAGGCGCCCCGGCGGTCAGGCGCCCCCGGTCAGCAGCCGGTCGGCGATCTCCTCGATCCGTTCGCGGAGCCCCGCCCGGCTCTTGCCGCCGTCGAGGCGCTCGCCGCCGATGACGTAGGTAGGGGTGCCCGTCACACCGATCGCCTTGCCCTCGGCCTGGTCGGCGTCCACGATCAGGATGTGTCGGCCGTCGATCAGCGCGGTGTCGAACTCCTCGGCGTCCAGACCGAGTTCACGGGCCACCTCGACCAGGAACGGCTCTCCGGTCCGGTCCAGCTCCTCGACCCGCCCGAGCACGGCCTCGACGTACGGCCACGCCTGCCCCTGCTCCGCGGCCTCCTCGGTGGCCTGCGCGGCGGCGAAGGCGTGCTTGTGCTTCTCCAGCGGGAAGTGCCGCAGCCGTACCTCGAGCCGGTCGCCGTAGCGGGCCCGCAGCGCGCGGATGTCGTCGAGGGCGCTGCGGCAGTCGGGACACTGGAGTTCGCACCAGACGTCCAGGACGACGGCGGACGGTACGGGGGAGGAGTCGCTCATGGGGATCAGTCTCCCAGCTTCCCGGAAGGGGGGCCGACCCCGAGACGACCCGGAGATGTCCCTGAGGTCTCCCCGGACCATGGCATATCGGACGCGTGGCGGTGCAGGATGGAAGGGACGGAACGAGACCGCCCGACCGAACACTGCCTGGAGGACCGGATGATTGCCGAGACAGTCTGTGCCGCCGTCTCCGTGGCAGGCCTGGGCATCGCCGCGATCACGGCGTATCGGAAGCGTTTCCTCAGGGCGACGCGTATCGCCGCCTATTCACTCGTGCCCCTCGGCCTGGTGATGACCGGGGTCGTCGAGTGGGTGGCCGACACCGCGTTCAGCCCGACCGCGTGGGCCGGTTTCGGTGTGCTCGGTGCCGCCTGGTTCCTGTTCATGACCACCCGCGCCGTGGAGCGGCGCCGCGGAGTCACCGGCAAGGACCGCAAGAAAGCCAAGGCGTCCCGCGCCGAGGCGATAGCCCCGGCGGCCGCGGCGCCCTCGCTGGGCCAGGGTGCACGGCCGGCGGCCCGCCCGGCGGCACCCCGCGCCACCGGTTCGGGTACGTCCGCGGCGGACGACTTCAGCGACATCGAGGCGATCCTGAAGAAGCACGGCATCTGACCCGGAGGAGCCCGGCGCCCGGCCGCCCGAAGTGTCGCGGACTGAAACGACACAGAAGGTCGGGCGGCGGCGCCGAAGTGATCACGTTCGCTCTGTACGTTGTGGATATTGGCGAACTCTCCGTCATTCCGGGTGGGTTGATCGCGCGGAGGGTCTCCGCTGCGTCATCATCGCGGCGAGATGCTGGACACAACACAGAGCGACACCGCCGCCCCACCAGAGGAGCGGCGAGGTTGTCTCTTCGCGCTCTCCCAGCCACCGCTGATGATCTTCCTAGCGGTGATCGGCTGCCTGCTGCTCATGGCGTCATTGCACGACCTGCTGATGCTCTGAGCTGTAAACGGAGCCCCTGACGTCACCCGTCGAGGGCTCCGTCAGCCTCCGTACGCGCCCTCGTCGCCGACCGGCCGCCGCCTCAGCCCGCAGCCTCCTTGCGGCGTGCCCGGTAGGCGGCCACGTGCAGGCGGTTTCCGCAGGTGCGGCTGTCGCAGTAGCGGCGCGAGCGGTTGCGGGAGAGGTCGACGAAGGCGCGCCGGCAGTCGGGGGCCTCGCAGCGGCGCAGCCGCTCCTGCTCCCCGGCGACGACGAAGAACGCGAGCGCCATGCCGCAGTCGGCCGCGAGATGGTCGGCGAGCGACGCGCCGGGTGCGAAGTAGTGCACATGCCAGTCGTAGCCGTCGTGATCGGTGAGCCGGGGCGTGGTGCCTGCCGCGGCGATCAGATCGTTGATGACCGAGGCGGCCGAGCCCGCGTCGGGGGCCGCGAAGACCTCCGTGAACCGGCTGCGGACCTTGCGCACGGCCGAGAGATCGAACTCCGACAGTGTGCCGACATCGCTGACCTCGTGGTTCTGTACGAAATCGGCGAGCGCCGCGATGGTCGCGAGCCCGTCGGTCGCCGTGTCGTTCTCCGGCGCGGTGTTCACCAGATCCACCACGGCGTCGAGGGAACACCGGGTGTCGTGGGTGATCAGCACATTTCGCTCCCTGGCCTGCGAGGGTCGGGCGGGCGCCCGCCGATGCTGGCCGATGGTAATGGCTCGGCGCGGCGGTGGGCGGTGTGGACCGGCTTGGAGCACCCCTGATACGAGCGGAACGGGCCAGGGGCCCGATTGGTGCCCAGGTTCTGTGACGCTCGGTCACGGCATGGCGACGCCGCCGCGCGGAGGTCCGCGACGACGGCGTCGGTGGGTCGGCCTGAAGCCGTATTCGGTTGTCTGAGCCCGAGCCGTCTCCCCGAGTGGACGGCGCCGGGCGGCTCTGTGGGGCCTCGCCTAGCTTTCGGCCAGGATGTGCGAGAGCTCCTGATCGAGGTCGAAGTGCCGGTGCTCCGTGCCGGGTGGCACGGCGGCGTCTGTGCGCTTCAGGAAGGACTCCAGGGCTCGCGCCGGGGCTTCGAGGAGGGCTTCGCCCTCAGGGGAGCTCAGGGCGATGCACACGACGCCCTGACCGTGACTGCGCGACGGCCAGACACGGACGTCGCCGGTGCCGGTGGGCCGGTGCAGGCCCTCGGCGAGGAGGTCGCGGGCGAACACCCATTCGACCGTTTCCTCTGCTCCGGTGTGGAAGGTGGCGTGCACGGCGTAGGGATCGGCCGTGTCATACCGCAGTCCCGCGGGAACGGGCAGTGAGGACTCGCTCGACACAACGAGGCGCAGGTGCAGCTCGCAGCTGACCGTGGTGTTCATAAGCGCCAAGGCCTTTCGCTCAGTGTGCGCTCGGGGATTCGCACGTCGGCGAAATCGACATGCCACCTACGGTGCCGTTGTAAACCCCTCTGGGGGTTTTGCGTCGCTTTTGGTAGCTCATCCGGCCGAGACCGTCTTCTGTGGGTACGACCATTCCGGTGACCGGTTTCTCTCCGGTAGGGTTTGGCTGTATGGACACGGGGAGTTACGGAACGGGGGAGGTCGCCGTGGCGACCGACGGAACGAAGAGTGACACGGACGTAGCCAAGAGTGAGGCCGATGTGGCCGACAACGAAGCGCCGCTCGGATCTCGTGCGCCGGAATTCGTCAAAGCGCGCCGGATGCTGCACCTGAGCTGGCAGGTGGCCATCTTCATCGTCGGGCTCGCGGTGGTGGTCGCGGGCGTGATCATGCTTGTAGTGCCCGGCCCCGGCTGGCTCGTGATCTTCGGCGGCATGGCGATCTGGGCGACCGAGTTCGTCTGGGCCCAGTTGGTTCTCCGTTGGACCAAACGGAAGGTCGCCGAGGCAACCGAGCGCGCCCTCGACCCCAAGGTCCGGCGCCGCAACATCATTCTGACGTCGCTCGGCCTGGTGATCGTGGCCGTTCTGGTCGGTATCTACGTCTGGAAGTTCGGCCTCGAGATGCCCTGGAACATCAAGGACCAGTGATCCCGGACGGGAGGGCGCGGGGATTCCGAACATGGTCGGAGCCACCCCCTGACATGGGGTAATGTTCTTCCTGCATCCGGGCGATTAGCTCAGTGGGAGAGCGCTTCGTTCACACCGAAGAGGTGTCTCTTATACACATCCCCGAGC
>NZ_JBHVDX010000318.1:0-8663 GCF_042802555.1 Streptomyces sp. NPDC057474
TCCACGGCCGGGGGGCTTGGGTCCGCCTTCACTGGGTGGTGGCGTGCCTCCATGGGGGCTGGGTGGTGGGTGGCAGCCCCCGGGTCTGGGGGGGGGCTGGCAGCCACCCGATCCGCCCGGTGGACCGCCTCCAGGCCGGCGCCGCAACGCCGTACTTCTCGTGCTGGCCGTGATCATCGTGCTGGGCGGCGTCGTCGCCGTGGTACTGGTGGCCACCGGGGGCGAGGGATCACCGGACAAGAAGCCGCCGGGCGGGACCGGCGGCGGTACGAGCCCCTCGCCCACCCCGTCGCTGAGCCTCCCGTCCCAACTGCCCAGCGACCTTCCGGCACTGCCCTCGGACTTCCCGAGCAATCTGCCGAGCGACCTGCCCAGCGAGTTCCCGAGCGAGTTTCCCAGCGACCTCGACTCGCTCTTCCCTGCCCCGGCCGGCGACGCCGAGTGAGGAAGGTCGCCGCACTGCAGGGCAGGAGTGAAAAGCCTCACGCGCGCGTGGACCGAATGTGGCTCACGCGCGCGTACGGCATCCGGCCCCGCTCGCCCAGGACCGGCCTCAGGTGTCGGTCTCGGCGCTGACCGAAGCCAGTGCCGTCGCCGGATCGTGGGCTGCCGGGCCGGCGGGTGCCCAGCGGCCCCGATCCTTGCGGTAGGGCCACCAGCGGCCGTCCCGCCCGAGGCGCAGCTGGGTCGAACCGCCGACGACGGTCCAGCGGTTGTGCGCGGGACGCAGCGAAGGTCGCGCGTCCTCGTCCCAGGCCGTCTTCAGAGCGGCGCGCGCGCGTGCGAGCGATTCCGCCTGTACGTGCCATTCCTCGTCGAGTACGGCGAGACCGGCCACCCCGCCGTACCGCCAGGCGAGGACGGCGAGTGCCAACCCCTCCCGGCCACGCTCGGAACCATGGGCGAGCCGTGCCCCGATGCTCGGTTCGGGATCACCGGCGGCCAGCCACACCGCGTCCTGATGGAGCGTCAACTCGTCGTCCAGGGACTGCTGCTCGTGTCCGGGACGGAGGGCCTCGGCCAGCATCCGATGTGCCTCCTGGGCCGTTCGCGCCGCCAGGAACTCGAGCGCGGTCGGGTCCACCCCGGGCGCGGGCGGGTCCTCGGTGTCCAGGGAGGGCGGCAGGCCCGGCTCCACCGGCAGCCGGGGCGGCTCGGGGAGCGGCGGGAGGATCTCTCCCGCCGCGAACGCCTCGGCGGCGTCCAGGCCGTCCCGGTGGCTGTCCTGGAGGCATTCCGGTGCCACCTCCTCATCCGCCGCGGGGGCGATGCTGCGCACCTGGAGGTCGTCCAGGAGGGCGCGCTCGGCGCGGCCCCGCATCAGCAGCAGCACGAACGGGTCCTGGTCCAACAGCCGAGCCACCTCGTAGCAGAGGGCCGCGGTGTGCCCGCAGTGGTCCCAGGCGCCGCAGTCGCACTCCGCCTCAAGATCACCGAGGCCGGGCAGCAGTTCGACTCCAGCTGTGGCGGCGTCCTCGACCAGATGCGGTGGCATCTCGCGGTCGAGCAGGGCGGCGATGTGCCCGGCCCGCTCGACCGCCATGCCCAGGAAGCGGTCCCAGTGGTCCTCGGACAGCTCCTGGAGCAGGATGTCGGCGCGATGGGCGGTGCCGTCGCGATCCTGGACGACGGCGGTGACGCGCCCAGGGCGCACCGACACCGCGCCGACGGCTCCCGCGCGCGCGAGCCTGCGCCCCGCCTTCACCTGCTCCCCGTCCAACGCCGCGTCCTCGAGCGCCTTCAGCCAGGCCCGGCCCCACCACGTCTGCGCGAACCCCCGCCCGCGCTCAGGAGCCAGCGCCGCGAACGTGCGCTCCTCGTCATGTCCCGTGCGTTCCGTCATCGTGCGGCCCCTCGAAGCTCCACCAGGTCGGTCAGGTCGGCATCGGACAACTCGGTGAGCGCAGTGTCGCCGGCACCGAGCACCGCGTCGGCCAGCTCCCGCTTGCGCAGCAGCATGTCCGCGATGCGGTCCTCGATCGTTCCCTCGGTGATCAGCCGGTGCACCTGCACCGGCCGCGTCTGGCCGATGCGGTACGCCCGGTCCGTGGCCTGCGCCTCGACGGCCGGGTTCCACCAGCGGTCGTAGTGCACGACATGCTCGGCACGGGTCAGGTTCAGACCCGTGCCGGCGGCCTTCAACGACAGCAGGAAGACGGGCACTTCCCCTTCCTGGAAGCGCTCGACCATCGCCTCTCGCTCGGGGATCGGTGTCCCGCCGTGCAGGAACCGCGTGGGCACGCCGCGCGCCGCCAGATGGCGTTCCAGAAGCCGTGCCATCTGGACGTACTGCGTGAACACCAGGACGCTCGCCCCCTCGGAGAGGATGGTGTCCAGCAGTTCGTCCAGCAGCTCCAACTTCCCCGATCTGCCGGGGATCCGGGGCCGCTCCTCCTTGAGGAACTGGGCGGGGTGGTTGCAGATCTGCTTGAGCCCCGTCAGCAGTTTCACAATCAGTCCGCGCCGTTCCATGCCGTCGGCGCCGGCGATCTCCGCCATGGTCTCGCGGACCAATGCCTCGTACAGCCCCACCTGTTCCCTGGTGAGCGACACGGCGCGGTCGGTCTCGGTCTTCGGCGGGAGCTCCGGCGCGATGCCCGGGTCCGACTTGCGGCGGCGCAGCAGGAACGGCCGTACGAGACGGGAGAGCCGCTCCGCGGCTGCGGGATCCCGGCTGCCCTCGACGGCCTGCGCGTACCGGGTGCGGAAGGTGCCGAGGCTGCCGAGGAGGCCCGGAGTGGTCCAGTCGAGGATCGCCCACAGTTCGGACAGGTTGTTCTCCACCGGAGTGCCGGTGAGCGCCACACGCGCGCGTGCCCCGATCGAGCGCAGCTCCTTCGCCGTGTCGGAGTACGGGTTTTTCACGTGCTGCGCCTCGTCCGCCACGACCATGCCCCAGGGCACGTCGTCGAGCCGCGGCGCGTCGAGCCGCATCGTGCCGTACGTGGTGAGGACGAACTCCCCGTCGGCGAGCCCGTTAAGGCTGCGCCGGGACCCGTGGAAGCGGCGCACCGGCACACCTGGCGCGAACTTCTCGATCTCCCGCTGCCAGTTGCCCATCAGCGAGGCCGGACAGACCACGAGGGTGGGGCCCGCCGACGAGGTGTCCGACTGCCGGTGGAGATGCAGGGCGATCAGGGTGATCGTCTTACCGAGGCCCATGTCGTCGGCGAGACAACCGCCGAGCCCCAGGGAGGTCATCCGGGCCAGCCAGTCGAGGCCACGCAGTTGGTAGTCCCGCAATGTCGCGGCGAGCCCGGAGGGCTGCCCGACCGGCTCCTGCCCTTCAGGGTCCGACAGCCGCTCCCGGAGCGTCGCCAGCCACCCCGTCGGCCGTACGTCGACCATCCGGCCGTCGACCTCCGTCGAACCCGTCAGAGCGGCGCTGAGCGCGTCGACGGGCGACACCTTGCGGTCCTGCTGCGCACGGGCGTGGCGGATCTCCTCCGGATCCACCAGGACCCACTGATCGCGCAGCCGCACCATGGGGCGGTTCGCCTCCGCGAGCAGGTCCAGCTCCTGCCGGGTGAGCCGCTGGTCGCCCAGCGCGAACCACCAGTCGAAGGCGAGCAGCGCGTCGGAGGACAGGAACGACGGGGTGTCCGACACGGCTTTGTCAGGGCCCTGCTTGTCGTCCTGTGGGCCGATGACCGCGCGGGCGGTCAACTTGCGCGCCAGCTCCTTGGGCCAGTGCACGTCGACACCGGCTGCGGCCAGCAGTCGAGCGCCCTCGCCGAGCAGCTCGGTGACCTCCTCGTCGGCGAGCTCCACGGTGTCCGGCACCGCGGCCGAGAGCAACGGGGTGAGCGGGGCCCAGGCACGGGCCGCGCGGCGCAGCGCCAGCAGGGCGTCCATCCGCGCGTGCGGGCCGAGGGCCTCGGCGCCGGCCCATACCGCGGAGGCGTCCACGACGAGCGCCGGGTCACTCACACTGTGCACCTGCAGGACGGCACGGAACGGAAGCTTCGTCCCGGCCGACTCGTCGGCCGGGACGAAGGCGAGCCCAGGGATCTCGACGCGCAGCGAGACGCGGACCCCCGCGTCGTGCCCGGCGGCGACATCGGCGGCCCAGGCGCGCTGCTCGGGCACATACTGCGGGTCCTGTGCGGCGAAGGCCGGGCCGCCCGCCGCGACGCTCGCGGCGGGGGAGCGGGGCAGTGAGTCCATGACGGCGTCGAGGAAGTCGCGCAGAAGCCGCTCCGGATCGGGCAGCCGCAACGGCTCGCTGTGGTCGACGGGCACCGCATGTGCCTCGGGCGGCATCGCGGCGGCCAGCTCCCTGACCCGGTCCACATCCTCCGCCCGCAGCGGGCCCGCCCGCCAGGCGTCATGGCCGCTCGCGGTCACGCCGGGCAAGGGCAACCCGCGCGCGGCGAACTGGAGTGCCAGTACGGCGGCCGCGCCCCAGAACGCCGTCGACCGATGCGCGCCCGTGGCGGCACGCGCGCGTGTGAGCACCGGCAGCGCGGCGCGCACCGGGAGCGACACGGCGGGCACTGTCACCTGTTCGACGTTCTCGCCGCCGGGCAGCACGACCGTCAGCTCCCCGGTGGCGCCGTGCGCGACCAGGGGCGGCGCCGAGCCGTCCGATCGCCAGAAGGCGACACGGCCGGCGCGGGCAGGATCAGCGGCCACGAAGACGGCACGGCAGCGGGTCAGCTCGGAGACTTCGGAGGGAGTTGCCACAGGGTTCGTCGGCACAGGGATGCTGGACTCCTCAAATTTGACTACCGTAGCCAGAATCGCCGATTATACATCACTTCAAACCTCCAATAGGCGGGCTATGAAGTGATGTGCGTCACTTTTCCCGCTCGGTGGCCGGGGAATCTCAGGGTTGTACGGGGGTTCGACTCAGGGACGTGTCAGGGTCGTGGTCCGGAACTACGGGGAGTCCGCTCCCGTTTTCAGGACAGAGAGCGGCGTGGGCCGCGAAGGAGGCGACGGAGATGTCGAAGAGCACGAAGATCGTCGCGGGGGGTGCGGCAATCGGGATCGTCCTGCTGATCCTGTTGCCCTTCCCCTTCTGGGCCAATCTCCTGATAGTCCTGGGGATCCCCACGGCCGCGTACCTCGCGCTGGACCCCTCGCAGCGGCGCAGGCTGCGCCGGGCCGGCCGCAAGGAGCTCGGCCGCTGAGGTGCCACCGGCCCGCGCGTGCGGGCCGGTGAGGCACATGGCTCAGTTCGGGCGTACGGCGATCTTGTCGAGGGATTCCAGGAGGCCGGGCAGTTCCGGTCCCCGGCCCACCGGCAGCACTTCGCCGGGTTCCTCGTCGAGAAGGACGAACGCGATGTCGTCGGTCCTGGCCACCATCGACCAGCCGGGACCGTCGGCACGGAGGGTCCGGGCGTCGCCCGGCGCGAACGAGGAGCGGACGCGCCCGAGCGGCGGCGGGGACTCCACGTACGCGCGCGCCTCCGCGAGGACGCGGCGGATGCCCGTGCGGGGGATGCCCCCGTCCTGCCCGGCGTCGGTCGTCTTCCCGGCTTCCGTGGCGTCACCGGTCGTCGCCCGGTTCGAGCCGTCCTGCCCGATGAACGCGGCGTCGTCGATCTGCTCCCGCCACATGGACCACTGCAGCGCGATCTCGTCGGCGCCCAGACGCCGCTGCGCGGGACCCCAGGTGCCGGTGTCCGGCGGGCTCAGTGGGGGCCGGTCCGAGACCTCCGGGTCGGGGTCGTGCGGAGCGGGCACCCCGGGCGCCGCCACGGCGACCGCGAGGGGCCAGCCGGGCAGCGCGGCCACGACCGAGTCCTCGTCGGGCGACAGGTCGTACTCCATGCCGCAGTCCCACGACGCGATGGCCACGGCGACCAGCGACACGTCGTCCACCACCACCGTCCACCGGGCACCTTCGCCGTCCTGGCCCAGGACGATTCCGTACCCGTCGGCGAGCGGTGCGAGGCCGAGGGCCGCGCAGGCCTCCGGGTAGTCGTCGCCCAGCACGCTGGGGAAGTTCGCGGGCGTGAGCAGTACCGCCGTCAGCACATACAGTGCGTCGTCGTCCCCGGCGGTGACGGCGTCGTCGTCCCCGGCGGTGACGGCGTCGTCGTCCGTCCCGGCCATGCCGGCCTCCCATCGCTCTCGCTCGTCCGTCGGCGCACCCTAATGCTCCCGGCGGGCCCTTGTCACGAGCGTGAACCCCGTGCGGAGCTGCGGGTATCCGGGGCGAGCTGCAGGTATCCGGGTGGACAGGGGCGAATCGACCGGAGACCCTCACTCGTTCAGACGGCGGGCAGCCCCAGAAGTGACCGCGCGACCGCCTGCGGCGATTCGTCCCGCTCCCGTGCGAGTGCGATGACCGCCCGGCACGCCAGCTCGCTGACCCCGAACGACAGGGCCTCGGGCGAGACCCAGGTGGCGGCCTCGTCGATCTGGTCCTGGTCGTCCTCGGCGCACGCCGAGATGTAGGCGGCGGCAGCCTCGAACAGGTTGTGGGTGCGCTTCGCCTCCTGCGTGGTGGTCTGCGTGCGCAACGAGTCGAAAAATCTGCCGAAGGACTTGCGAAGATTGCCGAACATATGGACTACCTACCCCCCGCGTCGGTATCACAGCTCGTCCTACTCAACGTAGAGATGGAGTTGCGGCCACAGAAGGGGGAGGGCGGGGTGGAGCACTGCGAACGGCCCATTCAGGACCCTGTGCGGCACGGACCCCGTACGGCGCCAGGGATCAGCCGACGCGCGCGGCGAGCGCGAGGAAAAGGTTGTCCTCGTCGACGTACGACGTCATGTGCCAGCCCGAACCAGCCAGCAGCGGGCCGAGGTTCGCCTCTGCGCGCAGGTCCTCCGGGGTGGTCTGCCGCCCCTGACGCGCCGCGAGCGCCGCCCGGCCGATGGGGTGGAAGAGCGCCAGCGTGCCGCCCGGCCGCACCACCCTCGCCAACTCCCGCAGATTCTCTGTGGGGCTCGGGAGGTGCGCGATGAGTCCTGCGGCGAACACCGCGCCCAGTGACTCCGCACGCAACGGCAGACCGACGACGTCGGCGAGCAGCAGCTGCCCGTCGCGGTCCCGTCCGGCCCGTACGGCGGCCTCCAGCATGGCGGGTGTCAGATCGGCCCCGAGCACCACTCCGGAGGGCCCCACGGCCGCGCGCAACGGCGTCAGGGCCCGTCCCGTGCCGCACCCCGCGTCGAGCACCCGGTCGCCCTCGCGCAGACCGAGTTCGGCGACCGCGGCGGCGTAGGCGGGTGCGTCGTACGGGAACCGGGTGTCCCAGTGCGCGGCCCGTGCCGTGAAGAACTCCTGGACGTGTGTGTGGTCGTCGCTCATGGTCCGCATGATCCCTCACCGGAACGGCGGAGGCAGTGGCGCGCATGTTCGGGCGGGAGGCGATCAATCCAGTGCATATATGCGCCACATTCCACCACCTTTCGAAATGCGCCCCCTCCGCGCTCCCGGGCCCCCACTAGCGTCCCGGATCCATGGGACACATGGACCACGCCACCTTCGGCTGGCTGACCCCCGCGCTGTCGTACGTCATGGCCTCCACCGGCGCCGCCCTCGGACTGCGCTGCACGGTCCGCGCGCTCGGCGCCGCCGGCAGGTCCCGCCGCAACTGGCTCGTCACCGCTGCGTCGGCGATCGGCACCGGCATCTGGACCATGCACTTCGTGGCGATGCTCGGCTTCGGTGTCAGTGGCACCGAAATCCGCTACGACGTGCCACTGACCATCCTTAGCCTCCTCGTCGCCATGATCGTGGTCTGCGCCGGAGTCTTCGCCGTCGGCTACAGCGAGGACCGCGCCCGTGCGCTCCTCCTGGGCGGGCTCACCACCGGCCTGGGCGTCGCGAGCATGCACTACCTGGGCATGGCGGCCGTACGGCTGCACGGCGACGTGACCTACGATCCGGCACTCGTCGCGCTCTCCGTCGTGATCGCCGTGGTCGCGGCGACGGCTGCCCTCTGGGCGGCACTCAACATCGAGTCGCCCATCGCGGTCACCGTCGCGTCCCTGGTCATGGGCGGAGCGGTGAGCAGCATGCACTACACCGCGATGTGGGCGGTGCGTGTGGACGTCACTCCGTCCGGGGCGGTCCTGCCCGGGGCCACGGCGATGCAGTTCATCTTCCCCCTCGCCGTCGGCCTCGGGTCCTACCTCTTCCTCACCTCGGCGTTCGTCGCGCTGTCGCCGACGGCCGGGGAGCGCGAGGCCTCCGAGTCGGCCCAGCGGCCGGTCGAGAACGCCGCCGCCCACTAGCCGCGCGCGGCGGCCTTCGAGGCCCACCCCCGAACCACTCCGATCGAGGAGGCCATGCGTACACCCCGCAGGACCCCGACAGCCGGCGCCGAGGCGCCGCCCCAGCCCGCGATACGCGGCCGCCGTGCCCACGCCGGACCTCCGGCCGACGAGCGCTTCGACTCCGACGAGACCGGCGCCCCGACGACCGGCCCGCCCACGCGCGCGGGACGATGGCACCTACGCCCCCGCACCGTCCGGGCCAAGATCGTCTGCCTGCTGATGGTGCCCGTCGTCTCCCTGCTCGCCCTGTGGGCGTACGCCACCGTCACCACCGCCCAGGACGTCGCACGCTTCCGGCAGTCGCAGCGCGTCGACGCCTCCGTACGCGGCCCGGTCGCCGACGCCGTCACGGCGCTCCAGGCCGAGCGCGTGGCCGCCGTACGGTACGCCACCGGGCCCTCTACGGAGCGGGAGAGCACGC
>NZ_JBHVDX010000319.1:0-8537 GCF_042802555.1 Streptomyces sp. NPDC057474
GCCCTGCGGGCCTGAAAGACGACGGTCCTGCGGGCCGAGAAGCCAAGGGACGCAGCCCCTGCTTTTCAGGGGCGCGAGGAACTGCGCGAGAAGCCCCACCGGACCCGCACCCGCCAACGCACCGGAACCCCCACGGCGCTCCCCCACCCCACCCAGCGGAGCGAGATGGCAGGCTTGGGCGCATGCGCCGTCGCCCCCTCCCCTCCCTCCGCCGGTTCCGCGCCGGCTTCGCCGGTCTCGCCGCGATCATGCTCGCCGCTCTCCCGGCCACGCCCGCGGTCGCCGACGACGACGGGTTCACGATGAACGACTCGCGGATCACCGAGTCGAGCGGTCTCGCCGCGTCGCGTCAGCACCCGGGGGTCTACTGGACCCACAACGACAGCGACGACGGGGCGTTCCTCTACGCCGTCGACAGCGAGACCGGCGAGACGGTCGCCACGGTCACCATGACGGGCGTCGGCACCCCGCGTGACGTGGAGGCGATCTCCATGGGCCCGGACAACAAGCTCTACGTCGGCGACATCGGCGACAACCTCGGCGGCACCTGGGCGTACGTGTGGATCTACGAGCTGCCGGAGCCGAAGGAGCTGAAGGACCAGACGGTCAAGGCCACGCAGTACGTCGTGAAGTACGAGGACGGGGCGCGGGACGCGGAGGCGCTGATGGTGCATCCGAAGACCGGGCGGGTCTACGTCGCCGACAAGAACGAGGCGGGCGGGTCGCTGTACGAGGGACCGGCCGAGCTGTCCAGCTCTGGCACGAACGTGTTCAAGAAGGTCGCCGCCGTCCCCGACCTGGAGGTCACCGACGGCGCGTTCTCACCGGACGGCGAGCAGCTCGCCCTGCGCGCGTACTTCGGCGGCATCCTCTACGACTGGAACGACGGCAAGATCAAGAAAGTCGAGCGGCTGAGCGTGCCCCTGCAGCGGCAGGGGGAGTCGGTGACCTTCAGCACCGATGGCTCGAAGATCATGTACGGCAGTGAGGGGTCCGGCAGCTCGGTCGTCGCGCGGGACGTGCCCGGCGGCTCCGGAAGCGGCGGCTCCGGCTCGTCCTCCTCCGACGGGGACGGCTCCGGCACCACCCAGGCGGACGGCGACGGAACCAGCTCCACCTTCAAGGTCGGCGCCCTCGCCGTCGCCGGGGCGGTCGTCGTCGTATGGGGCTTCAAGCGGCTGCTGCGCCGGCCGTCGTCCTGAGCCGCCCGGCACCGGGCACCGGGAACGGTGCCCGGTGTCACCCCTCCGCGCCCCCGCCCCGCCGCCCGACGAACACCTCCAGCCCGTCCAGGATGCGCTGCAGGCCGAACTCGAAGTGGTCGAAGCCCGTGGCGAAGGCGTCCTCGGAGAGGCCGGCGAGGAGCGGGTAACGGCCGGAGGTCATGAGCTCTCCGAGGACGGGCGCCTGGGCCTTCCAGAACTCCGTGTCGGTGAGGCCGGACCGGTGCTCCGCCTCCTGCTGGTAGAGCTGGGTACGGGCGGCGCCGACGACATAGCCGTCCACGGCGATGATCACGGAGATCAGCTCGGGGTCGGTCAGCCCCATGGACTTGATACGGGAGAGAACCTTCTCCATGCCGTCCAGGGCGCTCGGGCCGAGGACCGGGCGGGACTGGTTGACCTGGAGCAGCCAGGGGTGGCGGCGGTAGAGGGTGAGGGTCGCGCGGCCCATGGCCTCCAGGGCGGAGCGCCAGTCGCCGTCGCCGAGGTCGGCGGGGTTCTCGGAGGGCCGCTGGACGTGGTCGAGCATCAGGTCCAGCAGTTCGGCCTTGCCGGGGATGTAGCGGTACAGGGACATGGTGCCGGTGCCGAGTTCGGTGGCGACCCGGCGCATGGAGAGGGCGTGCAGACCCTCCCCGTCGGCGACCTGGACGGCCGCTTCCACGATCCGGTCCAGGGTGAGCCCCGGCTTGGGGCCGCGGCTGGGGCGCCGGCCGGTGTCCCACAGCAGATGGAGCGTGCGGACGATGTCACCGCTGCCACTGGACTCCGTACCGCCGCCGATGCCGCCGATACCGTCGGCCCTGCCACTGGACTCCGTACCGCCGCCGATGCCGCCGATACCGTCGGCCCTGCCACCGGTACGGCCGCTGCTCGCGCTGTCGCCCGTACCGCCCTTGCCCCTTGTCATGGACCCGAGTTTAGGTCCTCGCAGGAAAACTGGGTACGTCGTACGCGCAATCGGGTACGGTGTACCCAGTTGGAGTCGGAAGGGGGACCCATGAGCGACGGAAGCGGCGCCGGAGGCGGCGACGGATACGCGGTGCGGGCGGAGGGTTTGGAGAAGCGGTACGGGGAGAAGCGCGCACTCGACGGCTTCGACCTCACCGTCCGCGAGGGCACGGTGCACGGCCTGCTCGGCCCGAACGGCGCGGGCAAGACCACCGCCGTACGCATCCTCTCCACCCTGGTGCGCGTGGACGGCGGCCGGGCGACGGTGGCCGGTCTCGACGTGGCGGCGCACCCGCGCGAGGTGCGGGCCAGGATCGGCCTCACCGGGCAGTACGCGGCCCTGGACGAGGTGTTGACCGGCCGTCAGAACCTGGAGATGTTCGGTCGGCTGTTCCACCTGGGCGGGAAGCGGGCGAAGGCGCGAGCCATCGAGCTGCTCGACCAGTTCGACCTCACCGACGCCGCCGACAAGGGCGTGGGCAAGTACAGCGGCGGCATGCGGCGCCGGCTCGACCTCGCCGCCTCGATGATCCTCGCCCCGGCCGTCCTCTTCCTGGACGAACCCACGACCGGCCTCGACCCGCGCAGCCGGGGCGAAGTCTGGGAAGCCGTACGGGAGTTGGTGGCGGGCGGCACGACCGTGCTGCTCACCACGCAGTATCTGGACGAGGCCGACAAGCTCGCCTCGCACATCACCGTCATCGACCAGGGGCGGGCCATCGCCGACGACACCCCGGACGGGCTGAAGAGCACGGTCGGCGGTGACCGCATCGAGGTCGTCGTCGCCGAGCGCGCCGACATCCCGCGCGCGGTGAAGGTCGTCGCCCGCGTCTCGGACGGCGAACCGGAGTCGGACGACACGGAGTTGCGCGTCCTCGCGCCCGTGACCGACCGCGTCTCGGCCCTCACCGAGGTGGCCCGCACCCTCCAGGACGAGGGCGTACGGGTCGAGGACATCGGCCTGCGCAGGCCGAGCCTGGACGATGTGTTCCTGCGACTGACGGGCCACCGCACGGAGAAGACCGACGAGATCAAGACCGAGACTGAGAAGGGGGCCGCCGTATGAGTGCCGTGGATTCGCGCGCCGTCGACCTGGAGGTGCCGAGCGCGCGCGGCCGTACGTACTGGCTGCTCGCCGACGTCTGGAACATCTTCCGCCGCGGCCTCACCCACTACCAGCGCCAGCCGGTCAACATCGCCTGGCAGCTGGGCTTTCCCATCCTGTCCGTGCTGTTGTACGGCTATGTCTTCGGCAGCGCCATGCAGGTGCCCGGCGGCGGGGACTACCGGGACTTCCTGATGCCGGGCATGTTCGTGATGACGATGGCCTTCGGCTTCATCAACACGGCGACGCTGGTGGTCCACGACTCCACGAAGGGGGTCATCGACCGCTTCCGCTCCATGCCGATGGCGCCGTCGGCGGTGGTCGCGGGGCGAGGCGTGACCGATCTCCTCGCCGCCTGCGCCGAGTTGGCCATCATGATGCTGACGGCCTTCGCGATGGGCTGGCGCCCGGACGCGGGCCTCGGCTTCCTGGCCGCGTTCGGCCTGCTGCTCTGGCTGCGCTTCGCGCTGATCTGGATCGGCGTCTGGCTGGGCCTGCTGGTCCCCAACCCGGAGGCGGCGGGCGGCCTCTTCGCGGTCGCGTTCCCGCTGACCATGATCTCCAGCATCTTCGTCGCCCCGCAGCTCATGCCCGACTGGCTGGGCTGGATCGCCGCCTGGAACCCGATCTCCTCCACGGCCGCGGCGACCCGCGAGCTGTTCGGGACGCCGGTGGGCGGCGGCGACTCCTGGATCGAGCAGAACGCGCTGCTGATGGCCGGGGTGTGGCCGGCGGTGCTGACGCTGATCTTCCTGCCGCTGGCGGTGCGGAGGTTCCAGAAGCTGAGCCGGTGACGTACGGCCCTGGCCAGGAAAAGGGCGTCCGGTGTATCAGGTGGCGCCGGACGCCTTGACGTGTCCATGTGACCTGTCTTCCATGGGAGGTGCGGGTGGTGGGAGCGCTCCCACCGGTTCCGGGCCCGTGCCTCCCGAGGAGGAAGCAGCGACATGTTCCGCAGCTTACGGAGAACCCTGGGCGCCCTGTGCGCGGCCGCCGCCGTGCTGGCGCTGCCCCTGACCGGTGGCGCGCACGCGGCCACCGCGCCTCAGGCGGGTGCGGCCGATGTCGGCACGGCCGCGGCCGGTGCCGGCTACTGGCACACCAACGGCCGTCAGATCCTGGACGCGTCCGGCCAGTCGGTCCGTATCGCCGGCATCAACTGGTTCGGCTTCGAGACCGCCAACCACGTCACCCACGGCCTCTGGGCCCGTGACTACAAGAGCATGATCGACCAGATGAAGTCGCTGGGCTACAACACCATCCGGATGCCCTACAGCGACGACATCCTCAAGCCGGGCACCATGCCCGACAGCGTCAACCACTCCGACGGCAAGAACGCCGACCTCCAGGGCCTGACATCCCTCCAGGTCCTGGACAGGATCGTCGCGTACGCCGGTCAGAGCGGCCTGAAGATCATCCTCGACCGCCACCGTCCGGACGCGGCGGGTCAGTCGGCGCTCTGGTACACCTCGGCCGTCCCCGAGACGACGTGGATCACCAACCTGAAGGCGCTGGCCACCCGCTACAAGGGCAACCCGACGGTCGTCGGCATCGACCTCCACAACGAGCCCCACGACCCCGCCTGCTGGGGCTGCGGCGACACGGCCAGGGACTGGCGCCTGGCCGCCCAGCGCGCGGGCAACGCGGTCCTGTCCGTCAACCCCGACCTGTTGATCCTCGTCGAGGGCGTCCAGACGCACAACGGCGTCTCGGGCTGGTGGGGCGGCAACCTGATGGGCGTGGCCCAGTATCCCGTGCAGCTGGATGTGGCGAACCGGGTGGTGTACTCGGCCCACGACTACGCCACGAGCGTCGCCCAGCAGAGCTGGTTCAGCGACCCGGCTTTCCCCGCCAACATGCCCGGTATCTGGGACAAGTACTGGGGCTACATCTTCAAGCAGAACATCGCGCCGGTGTGGGTCGGCGAGTTCGGTACGACGTTGCAGTCGACCGTGGACCAGCGGTGGCTGGCGGCCCTGGTGACGTACCTGCGCTCCACATCGACGTACGGCAACGACTCCTTCCACTGGACCTTCTGGTCCTGGAACCCCAACTCCGGTGACACGGGCGGGATTCTGAAGGACGACTGGCAGACGGTGGACACCGTCAAGGACGGCTATTTGGCGAGCGTCAAGGCTCCGGGCTTCCCGGCGGGCGGAGGCGGCGATCCGGGCGACCCGGGTGATCCCGGCGATCCGGGGACCGCCGCCTGCGCCGCCGCCTACACCGTGACCAACGACTGGGGCAGCGGCTTCAACGCCGAGGTGAAGGTCACCAACACCGGTACCACCGCGATCGGTTCCTGGAAGGTCACCTGGACCTGGCCAGGCGCCCAACGGGTGACGAACATGTGGAACGCGTCCCACACCCAGAGCGGCGCGACGGTGACCGCGACCAACGCGGCGCACAACGGATCGGTCGCCGCGGGTGGTTCGACGAGCTTGGGGTTCGGGGGCGCGCCTGGGGGTGGGGGTGTGCCGAGTGTGAGTTGTACGGCTGCTTAACGGGTGCTGCGTGAGATGGGGTGCCCGGTGACGGCCGGGCCCCCGTCGCCTAACGAGCCGCGCGCAGGGCCCCGCAAGGGCCTTCCTCGCTCTCGCTCTGAAGAGGAGCTCCCGACGCGTGACGAACATCTGGAACGCGTCGCACACCTCGGCTGCGTGAGTTGTACGGCTGTGAGGGGCGTGGTGTGAGATGGGGGTGCCCGGTGGCCGCTGGGTGCTCCCATCGACGTAGGGCAGGGTTGTGTGTGGGGGCTTCGTTCTGTGAGCCGGGGTGGGGGCAGAGGGATGTGTGTGCTGGATGCGGGGGCCAGAGAGGCTGCCGTCGTTCGGTTTCTCCGCGAGTATCCGGAGGCGGGGGAAGCCGATGGCGGCCACCCCGCGCTTGCGGGCTGCGCCGATGCCGCTTGGTCGCAGGTTCCCGGGTGTCCTTCTGGGGTCCCGGCCTTGCTCCGTGGTCTCCTCGACCCGGTCGCCGGTCCCGAGGCTTTGCGCGTGCTGGGCAACGTTCTGATGGACGGCGTCTTTCGTGTGAGTGCGGCGATGCCGGTCGCCCTGCCCTTCCTGATCCGGCTGGCAGCCGTCCCTGGCAGTGCTGTGCGCCCCGGCCTGGTCGACCTGTTGGTCGTCGCCGCGGAGTTGTCTCAACCCGTCGACGGGGACAACGAACGACAGGTGCGGCTCCTCGGCAACGACTGCGATCACCCGGAACGCGCATGGTGCAGGGCCGCGTTCGCCGCACATGCCTCCGCGCTGTGCGCGTTGCTGGAGGACGGGACTCTCGCGGACGGACTGATCAGCGCAGACGACCGCGAGTGCCTGCTCAAGGCCGTGGAACCGCAGCGAGATCCCTCCTGAATACCGTAGGCCGGCACTCGGCCCGCATCGCTGCGCTCCCATCGGGCGGCATGTCCCGGATTAGTACAACTGCCCCTTTCTGTGAGGCACTTGAGTGTTTCCAATGACTCAATTCGGTCAAGTCTTGGTCGAATAAGTTCTTGTGTGGCGTGCTCTTCCGGAACCATGCGGCACGGGCCGCGTACCTCGCGGACCTGAACCCCCCTCACCGTTGCGAGAGAACTCCATGAGAAGAAGCGCAGCCGTGCTGTGCGGCGCCGGTGTCGTACTGGCCGGGACGCTCACCGCCGTCCCCGCCAACGCCAGCGGGTCGTCCGCCGCGAACACCGTCCAGGCCGCCGCCGCGAAGGTCGCCTGGAAGAAGTGCGCCACGGACGACTATCCGACGCTTCAGTGCGCGTCGGTGAAGGTGCCGCTCGACTACGCGAAGCCCAGCGGGAAGAAGATCACGCTGGCGCTGTCCCGCGTGCCGCACACCTCGAAGACGTACCAGGGCCCGTTGCTGGTCAACCCGGGCGGCCCCGGCGGCAGCGGTCTGACGCTGGCCGGATTCGTCGCGTCCTCGCTGCCGAAGAAGGTGGCGGCGCAGTACGACGTCATCGGCTTCGACCCGCGCGGAGTGGGCGCCAGCAAGCCCGCCTTGAACTGCAAGCCGGGTTACTTCAACCCGGTGCGCCCCGACTCCGTGCCCAGCACGTCCACGATCGAGAAGGCCAACGTCTCGCGCGCCCAGTCCTTCGCCAAGGCCTGCGGCACGAAGTACAAGGACGTCCTGCCGTACATCAACACGATCAGTGCCGTGAAGGACCTGGAGTCGATCCGGAAGGCGCTCGGCGCGAAGAAGATCAACTACTTCGGTTACTCGTACGGCACCTACCTCGGCGCGGTCTACGCCAAGCTGTACCCCGAGCGCGTGCGGCGCCTGGTGCTGGACTCGATCGTCGACCCGACGGGTGTCTGGTACGAGGACAACCTTGACCAGGACTACGCCTTCGACAAGCGCCACAAGGCGTTCACGAAGTGGGTCGCCAAGTACGACTCCACGTACAAGCTCGGCACCGACCCGAAGAAGATCGAAGCCAAGTGGTACGCCATGCGGGCGGCCCTCGCCAAGACGCCCGCGGGCGGCAAGGTGGGCGCCTCCGAGCTGGAGGACACCTTCATCCCGGGCGGCTACTACAACGGCTACTGGCCCTTCCTCGCCGAGGCGTTCGCGGCCTACGTCAACGACAAGGACGCCGACCCGCTGGTCGAGGCGTACGAGAACTTCGCCGCCATCGACTCTTCCGGCGACAACGGCTACAGCATCTACACCTCGGTGCAGTGCCGTGACGCGTCCTGGCCCCGCGACTGGAAGAAGTGGACCAAGGACAACTGGGCGGTCTACAAGAAGGCACCGTTCATGGCCTGGAACAACGCCTGGTACAACGCGCCGTGCGCGTTCTGGCCGACCAAGTCGCTGAAGCCGGTGAACGTCGCCAACTCCAAGCTGCCGCCGACGCTGCTGTTCCAGGCGACGGACGACGCGGCCACCCCGTACCAGGGCGGTGTCACCGTCCACAAGCTGCTCAAGAAGTCCAGCCTGGTCGTCGAGCAGGGCGGCGGCAACCACGGCATCACGCTGAGCGGCAACAGCTGCCTAGACAAGTACCTGGCGACCTACCTCACCAACGGCAAGGTGCCCCACGGCAAGGGCAAGGTCGACGCCACCTGCAAGAAGCTGCCCGACCCGAAGCCGTCGGCCGCGCAGGAGAGTTCGGCCCAGTCGACGCTGAGTTCGACGCAGGGGCCGGCCGCGACGAGCGGTGCCACCCTGCACGGGATCCTCGGCTTCCGCGGCTGAGCATGGCTGCCTGAGCATCCCCCGTACGGCGATGACGAGGGCGCCCCGCGTATCGC
>NZ_JBHVDX010000320.1:0-8495 GCF_042802555.1 Streptomyces sp. NPDC057474
GGCAAGGACAGTGGCCCACGGCGCTGACCCTGTTGGACATGAAGCAGACCAGAAGGGCCGAGGATGTTGCCGGCATCCTGCGGCACGTCGGCATGGCGGGGGGCCCAGCAGAGGTGGCTCACGCGGTGGCTGCGTATAGGGCGCGTGGGCTGCGGTCCGAGGCGGACGTGATCCTCCGGTATGCGCAGACCGGCCGCGATGGGCGTCAACTGGCCGAGATCGCCTATGAGTTTATGAGGATCGAGGACAACACCATGGCCCGGCGAGTACTCAAGATGTCCCTTGCTCAGTAGGGGTGTCCGGCGTGCTGCCGGGCGAGGCCCGGCGTCTGGATGTCACCGCGTGACAGATCGCCTCGCTGCATTCTTCCGCTGACTCGTGCTCCCAGAAGCGCAAGACGAGCCAGCCAGCTGCCCGTAGGCGCTCATCCGTATCGCGGTCGCGGGCCATGTTCCGGGCCACTTTGCCGGACCAGTAGCCGGGGTTGGTCTTCGGAGGAACGTAATGCTCAGGGCAGCCGTGCCAGTAGCACCCATCGATGAAGACGGCTACTTTCGCCGGCCGGAAGACCATGTCCGCGGTACGGCGAAGGTCTGAGAGCGGGCGCGTTGCCACTCGGTACCGCAGTCCCTGGGCGTGTACCAGTCGGCGGACAAGGCGCTCCGGAGTGGTGTCCCGGCTTCGGATTGCCTGCATATTGCGGCGGCGCGCGGCGGACGACGCCCAAGAGCCCTCGGGCGGTACCCACGTGGCCTGTGACGGATCTGGTTCTGAGGTGGGAGTAATCATCTGTGGTGAGTTACCAGCTGGACAGAGTTGGCAGCAGTGTTCCATAAGGGAGGAGACGGCCCTGTTCGGTGATCTCGCTGAGATCGTCCTTTTGCTGGCGGCTGCCGACAGCGGCTACCGCGGCCTTCAGGGCATCGAAGGCGATGTGGTAGATGGCATCGGCTTCTCCCGTCCCGCGCGCGATTGAGGCGATCCGGCTGGGCATGGGCTCCGCGGTCACCACCACCAGATGGGGAAGCCGGCCGCGCCGGTGCCTGATCATCTGGAGGAACTCGTGTCGCACATTTTGTACACGATCTGACCTTATTGTCCACTTGCAGGATACCGCGGCATGCAGATGCGGACGGGCCGCGGCCTCGGCTGTGGGATACGTGACGCCCACAGTGACATCGGGCTTGATGAGGTAATCGCGGCCCAGATCAACACGGAGGGTGGCATTCCTGCGTACCGCCTCGGCGACTCTGTCCAGGTGCTCATACTGTGCGAAGTCGGCCACGGTCTTCTTGTGGTCAACGTGCCACGCACGTTCCGGAGACAGGCGAGGAAGAGAGGCTCTCAGGTGATCGCAGACCGCGTGTTCCAGTGCGGGGCCAAGGTTGTCAGGGGTGTCGAGAAGTACGACATCGGATTGCACCCCCAGGGCCTCAAGAACATGCCTCGCGAGCAGCTTTGACGTATTGCTGTCGGAGTCCGCGTTGTTTGGGACGAGATTCCCGGTCTTCTCCAGCCTTTTCCACCCGAGGAGGCCAGTTGCGAACGGCGCGTTCATCGTCAGTCCTGTCTGATGTGTGAAGGCAGGGCGGGGGCGGGCTCAACGGGGTCATCTGGCTGGGCGATGACCCATCGTTTCCCGTCTAGGGAGACTCGTAGGGCATCCCCGTGATGAGGTCTTGCGGGGGCCACCCGGGCGCTGACGAATTCGCCGTCGTCCGGGAGGGGGAGGCCGAGCTGGCCGGCGATCTCGCGATGGCTGGCGTAGTCCCCCATGATGAGGATGCCCTCCGCCCTCAGCGCCGACCGGCTGCCGCCGTTGCCGCGGACCCGCTTCATGTAGTCCTTCTGCTGGGCCACCGTGCGCACGACGTTACGGCCGATACGTCGTTTCTGGACGCGCCGGAAGAGTTCGTTCAAGCGGCGCTGCCCCGAGCTCGCTGTGAACACGGCGTCACGGTCCGCGGCATTCATGTGGAGGAGCACGTTCTCGGGGAGGTCCTCGTCGCGCCACATCCACTTGATCTTGTCCCGGTGGTCAGCCTTGATCGTGAGCTTGAGATCACGGTTGTTCCCGGTGTTCAGCCACTCATTGCGTATCCGGACGAGGCCGATACTCCAGAGGGACTTGTAGTCGTCGGCCCAAGCCAGGAGGCAGAGGTGGCCCACCGCCTCCGGCGGAATCATCCAGCCACCGAATTGCTGGGAGTACTTGCAGTCCACGTCGACGCCGGCGATCTGGTAGTCCATAGCGTCGCCGTCCGCGAACCGGAACTCACGCTGCAAATTGATCTCTACCAGAGTTCCCGCGTGAGTCTTCTCGGTCTTGAAGAGCGTCTTCCAGTCGTAGCGTCCGGTTACCTCGCCGTTGAGCAGCTGGTCGATGGTGTCACGAAGGACCCTGGCGAACCGTCGGCCCGTAGGGTCGAGCGCCTTGATGTATTCGTAGACCTTGTCGAGTTCAGGGTCCGCCCCGGCCGCCGCTTGCCATAGGGCGACCGAAGTAGCGGCCTTGATGTCGGCCTCTTCGAAAGGAAGCATGCTCTCCCCGTCGGTGAGTCATTCGTTACGTGTAGAGCCATGGCGCCTCAGAACGCGTTGACGATAACCGCATCCGGACAAGTGGAGTCTCTTGTCCGGAAGCGCACGAGCTGCTGCTTCGTGTCGATGGCTGCCTTCGGCGGAATCACGGTGAACGCCATGATGACTCGGTCAGGCGCTGCAGTGCCCGTCGCGGCAACGGCCTTCACCTCATCGTCCTGGGCGGCTTCTACGACGGGATACAGAAGGACTACACCTCGAGCTGCTCCGAGTGCGGAGGAGCTGTCTCCAGCGGAGGCTGAGTCTGGCCGGTCGATCAACTGCTGTGCGTACAAACGATGTTCCAGGCCCGAGATACGCCCGAAGGACAGCTTTCCGGACTGGCGGCTTCGGCGGAACAGGGAGAAGGGGCCCTGGCCCAGCAAGGCGGCTTCGATCCGGTTGCGCTGTGTGCGCTGCGGAGCGACGACCAGCCAGTCGTCGACCTTCGCCAGGCGTCCGTCGAGCTGGGAGAGGTAGGTCAGGTGCGGGGCGAGCACGTTGCCTTCCTCCCACTCCAGCGAGCTGAGGATGGAAAGGAGCTGGGCGTGCGGGATCACTGTGGTAGATGCCTGGAAGCTACGGGACAGAGGGGAAGTGTCATCCGGCAGCAGGAGGCAGGTTGTCGGGGTACCGCTGACTGCCTCGAGGACGGGCTTCCAACGCTCGATGTTCCGCGCCGTCATCTTGGCGTCCTGCGGGTACGCCGCCGGTTCGATCGGCGTACCCGGCGACCGCACCTCCACCAACTCCGCGTTGAACATCTTGTTCCGGGCCGACGGCTTCACCCACGGCAGGTGCTGGGCCACCAGTGGTGGGATCTGAGCTGGGGTGACCTGGGGACGGCCGTCCGCCAAGGGCGCGTAGCGGGCCAGCTCGGCGCGGAAGAGTTCCTCGTCTCGGCAGATCGCCTCGAAGGCCTCGTACAGGTCGACCGTCTTGGCGTTGCGGCTACGGCCGAGGGCCTCCTCGCGGCCGATGTACAGCCGCACCAGGTCCCGGTATCCAGGCCGGAAGCCGAACCAGCGGCCCATCTGCATCAGGGTGTCGGCCTGCTGCGTCGTGCGGCGGTAGTACGTGATCGTCAGGCCCTCGACCGTGAAGCCACGGGACAGCTTGGTGCCGCCGACAAGGATCTTCCAGACGTTCGGCGTGCGGTCGAAGTCCAGGTCGGGCTGGGCGTAGTCGCGCTCGCTCTCGCCATTGATGACCATGACGGGGCTGCCGCCCTGGTTGATGAGACGGCGGGCCTGAGAAACGTACGGCTTGAGGTCCGTGTACGTCGTGGGAGTGGGCAGGGAGCCGTCCGCCTGGGTGTGGAAGTCCTTGTCGAAGAGGGACGCCAGGCGTGTGTGGCCCTCCGGGCCCGTGTACGCGGCGTTGTGCCACATGGTGTTGATGCGCAGGGCGAGCGCCGCGTGTTCGGCCATGCGGACCGATTCGTGCACGAGCATCGTGTGGTGCCGGAACGGGTCGGAGGGGACGCCGTGTCCCTCCCGGTAGAGCTTCAGAGCGCCCGTGAGGACAAAGGCGTCCAAGGCTTCCTGGAGGCGGTCGCCAGTGGAGTTGTAGATGCCTCGGACATGCTTCTTCTCGGCCTCGCCTTCGCTGTCGTCGACGGGGTCCAGGTCGTGGAAGTCCTGAACGCCCATGTAGTCCGTGGGGCGGGGGAGGGAGACCAGGAAGTCGCGTGGGAAGAGATCCTCCTCGTCGCCCGGGTCGATGAAGACGTTGGCGAAGGGGGTCGCGGTGTAGCCGACGTACTGGGCGCGCGGCAGGAGCTTGAGGAGCTTGCTGATCTGGCCGTTGATCGCGGTGCGAGTGACCTTGCCGTCCTCCCACTTTTTCGGGTCGGTCGTGTTCACCGAGGCCTGGTCCGACTCGTCGTCGATGATCAGGGCCGGTATCTCGCCGAGGATCGGGCCTATCTTCTTGAGGTCCCTGACCAGCTTCTCCAGCACCGATTTGTTCTTCTTCACGACCATCACGCGGGCGCGGGCCGCATGCAGGTTCGCCGGGTCGTACAGGGGACGGGTGCGGTCCGGCTTTTCGAACTCCAGGGCGCTGATGCCGCGCTCCAGCGCCATGTAGTCACGGTCGCGAGAGGTCAGACGCTCGATGTCGAAGGCGCCGAGCGTGGAGGGGCGGGCACCGAACGAGACGAACTTCGCCGGCCAGTCCTCGTCGTCCTGGTAGTCGATGTCGACCAGGGCGTCCGGGTCGTTCGGGTCGGCGGCGCCCAGGATGTTCTCCTGGCCGATCAGTTCCATGTCGAGGCGGCGCTGGGTCTGGCCGCGCAGCAGGTTCAGAGTGCCACCGAGGACGATCACCAGTCGGTACCCCGCGTCGATGGCCTTGGCCGTGACGCCGGTGAAATTGGCGGTCTTGCCGGACTGCACGTAGCCGACGACCAGTCCTCGCGCGCCATAAGGCTCGTCACGGGTGGGGTCGGTGAGCCGCTCGACGACCGCATGGGCCGCCTCGTCCAGGCCGGAGATCGCCGCGTCACTCCAACCCTTGCGGCTGAGCAGCCGCTCGTACGAAGTCCAGTAGAAGGAGCGGTTCGCCGCCTGCTCCCGGGTGTACCAGGGCTGGAACTCACGGCTGATGGTGACAGGACCCGGTTCTTTGTGGACCGGGACGGCTGCGTCGAGCGCTTTGCGTAGATCCCCGCCGAACGCGAGCTTGTCGTAGACCTCGGCGCGCCGCTCCGGAGTGCGAGGCGCGGTGGCGGACCAGGTGGGGGACTGTTCGAAGTCCCAAGCAGTGAGCTTGCGGCGCCAGAGAGCGAGGAGTTCGTCGCCGGGGTTCGCGGTCAGGATGCGATCGCGGAAGTGGGACATGTCCATGTCGGCCGGTTCGTCGGCGTCGGCCAGGACGAAGACCAGTTTGGCGAAGTGCTTGGGGCCGCGACGGCTCATCGCGCCGAGAACCTCGCCGTGGAGATCGGTGAGGTGGGCGGGAGCGGGAGTGTTCTCGGCGGTCACGACGGCTGGGTGGCCTCTCTGGTGGACGGGAAGGTGGAGAGAGGGGGCTAACCCTCGGCGCGGGCGAGCTCGGCCCGTACCGCGGTGACGAGCACGCTGTTCCACAGGGCGACCTTGTCGGTCTGGTTGGCCCAGACCCGTTCCTTCTGAAAGATCTCGTTGAGCATCAGATAAAGGAGGCTCTTGAGGACGGGGGCGTCGTTGGAGCCCCCGCGCCGTCCGCCGTTGAAGGCATGCCGGTAGTCCTTGTTGAGGACGACCAAGCGCTCCTTGTGGTCGATCGTGAAGAGCAGTTCGGCGGAGTCGACGCCGGGCGGCACGTCGAGCCTGGCCCAGGTGAAGGTGATGGGGTCGTCGCCCTCCAACTGTGGCAGTTCGTCCCGCAGTGTCCGCTTCAGCTTCGGGTCGAAGCCCTTGCCGGGCGGGATGACGGCCGGGCGCTTGACCTCGGTACGCCGCTTGGCGGCTTCACGGTAGGTCGCCTCGGCTTCTCGGACGTATTCGGTGAAGGTGTGGCCGGTTGTGGGGGCGTTCGCCTTCTCGAGCCCGCGGGCGAACGCCGGGGTGACCTGGACGCCGTCCTTCTTGACGGTCAGGGCGAACACGTCGTTGGGCTCGGGCGGCAGGTCCACGGCGATCCGGGCGAGGGCGAGGTGGCCCTCCGGGCTGCGGGTGTCGTTCCAGCCGCCGGCCTGGACGAGCCGGTCGTTGCGGTAAAGGTAGAAGCCCTGGCGCTCGGCGAGCGGGCCGATGCCTCGGTAGGCGACGAGCGGCGACTTGGGTGGCCATATGTGCGCGGTGAGCGCGACGTCGCCGACGCCCTCGACCGGCGCGACGTACATACGCGGATAGCCGGCGCGACCCGGAACGCGGTAGCCGAAGGGGTCGATGGGTTCCACACCTCGGTGGTCCAACTCTTCCCGGGTGTGGACGTCCTCGACGACGATGTCGATGTTGAAGTCGTCGCGGGCCAGAAAGCGGTGAAGGTAGAGACCCAGGTGGGTCTCGAGTCGTTCGATGGCGTCGTTGAGGTAGCGGTCGGTCTGCCCGGCCGTGATGGTCTCGAACGCGCGGACCTGGTCCCAGCGGATGATCGTGCCGTGCCAGCCGATGACGCCGTCGTAACGGTCGACCAGGTTCTGGCAGTACGTCGCGTCGACGATGTCGCAGGTGAAGTCGGCCTGCGCGCGGGCGGTGAGCCAGCGGCGGCCGGCCGACGGGCTGCGCTTGGTCCGACTGATCACGGTGAGCGCGTCGGCGTGCGAGAGCGAGGCGGCCTTCAGTCCGGCGCCGAAGTGCCCGAGGGCGCCTGCGGCGTATGTCGCGCGCCCGCCGACCGTCATCGCCGTGTCCAAGTCCGCCTCGTCCATGCCGTGGCCGTCGTCGATGACGAGCAGGCCGACGAGGCGGTCTCGCCCGCCACGGTCACCGGTGTCCCGCACGAAGCTCACGACGACGTTGTGGGCCCCCGCGTCGATGGAGTTGTCGATCAGGTCGGCGATGGCCGCCTCGAAGCCGTAGCCCTGGTGCGCGAGCGACTCGAAGGACCTGGCCGCCGGTGGGAGCCGCTTGCTTCCGCTGGTGGGTACGTCGAACTGCCAGTCCGAAGACGGCTGGTATGGCGGCATACGGGTGTTCCTCGCGGGCGGGGACATGCCCGGAATGCGTGCGGGCATGCCAATTCAGCTGTTGGACGTGACATTAGCGCGTACGAGTTGTGATGGAGCGGCGGAATTAGAACAAATAGGGCCGAGATTTCGATAAGAGTTCCAGGGACCGAGACAGGCAGCGGAGCGCTGCTGGGATCAGGCTTCCGGGCTCCCGTGACACTCCCCGTACCCCTGCCCCGACCCACACCAACAAGCGCTCCCCCTCTGCGGCGGCCACTCCACAGCCAACCCCCGCGCAGCCAGCGTCGTCGCGTACTGCGGCAGCAGCGTCGCGTCGGCCGGGGATGAGCCCTCCGAGGCTGCGAAGGCCTCGTAGGAGGGGACCGTGCCCGTGACGATGCCCAGGTTCGGGGTGCCCGAGGATGCCAGTTCTCGGAGTGAGGACTCTATGGTCGCGAGGTGTTCCTCGTGGGACGGGTACTCGGCGGTCAAGCCCGGGTACGCCCCGACCAGCTCCGACAGTTCGGGTGCCGGCCAGTGCAGGACCGCCACCGGGAAGGGGCGGGACAGGGCCTCGCGGTACGCGCCCAACTCCGCCCGGAGGCGGGAGATTTCGGCCTGGAGCTCCGCCGGGTTGTCCGAGCCCAGGGACCACACCCGCTTCGGGTCGTGCAGCTCGTCCAGGGACACAGAGGACGAGTGCTGGGTGTCCGCCACGGCGTCCCACTCGTCGTGGATCGCGCCCAGCATGCGGCGGACCCGGTGGCGGCCGAAGAGCAGGGCGCGGGTGGCGTACGGGGGCTCCGGGACGTCTGTCAGGAGGAGGGTCACGGCTGCCGTGAAGGTGTCCTGGGCCGCTTCGAGTTCGTCGTGGGATTCCAGGGCCTCGGCGACGATCACCCAAGGGGCAGGGTCTCGGGGGGCGGCTGCGCGGACTCCGTCGATGATCGCGCGGGCCTCCGCCTCGTGACCGTACTCCCAGAGGTTGGAGGCTTTCAGCGCTCGTACGAGGTGGGGGTTGTCGAGAGGGGCGGACGACGACAGTAGGCGGTCGTAGAGGGCTGTCGCGGTGGGGCGGTCGCCGGAGAGTTCCCGGTGGGCGGCGGCCTGCAGGAGCAGGTGCTCGGCGTCCTCCGGGTAGAGGTCGGCGGTCCGCTCCAGGCGTGCCGCTTCGGCGTTGTGATCGACGTTCTCGGCAGGCGTGTCGGGGCGCATGGACGACACCGTACTGCCCGATGGGGGGCGGAGGTGAGGTGCGGGTTGAGGTAGGGGCAGGGGCAGGGGGAGGGGGGTGGGTACCAGGCCAGGGGCGCCAAGG
>NZ_JBHVDX010000321.1:0-8324 GCF_042802555.1 Streptomyces sp. NPDC057474
GGGGCCGGGTGGCCCGTCCGTACGAAAGGAATCAGGGCGCGTGTCCGCTCCGTTCGAGCCCCGGCTGTGGGGCAAGGAACGCGGTCTTACCCACCCGTATCCGCTGGGCTGCCACGCCATCGACGCCGCCGTGATGGCGGCAGCCCTGTGGGACCGCTACCTCACCCCCCGCCAGCGCACGGTCATCGCCGACGGCTGGGGACTGACCGAGCCCGAGGCCCGCACCTTCGTCATCTGCCTCGCCGGCCTCCACGACCTCGGCAAGATCACTCCCGGCTTCCAGGGCTGCGCGCCGGGCGCCGGTCCGCTCACCGGAGAACCCGGATACGAACCCGCACCCGCCAACGTCAGCAGTCCGAGCCACCAGCGGGCTACCCACCTTGTCCTGCCGGAACTCCTGCACCGCCTGCACCGTCTGCCGCTCACCGGCCGTCCCACCCGCGGTGCGGCCCACCAGATCGGCCAGCTCCTCGGCGGCCACCACGGCACCTACCCGATCGCCCTCTCCCATCAGGGAAACGAACTCACCTGCCCGCTCACCGCCGCACCCGGCCTGGGGGAGAAGGCGTGGGACGAGCAGCGCGAACACCTCATGCACCTCATCCACGACCTCTTCGGCACCCCCACCTGGCCCACCCGCCCGGCCACCGGCCCCGCCGCAGCGGTCACCACCGGCCTGGTGATCCTTGCCGACTGGCTCGTCTCCCAACTGCCCTGGATCCGCGCCCGCCAGCGCCGCTGGGACCGCGACCGCACCCACGACTGGCACGCCCACGCACGACGCGCCCGCCGCGCCGCTCCCAAGACACTGCGCGAAGCCCAACTCGTCCCACCCACCTGGCGACGCACCCGCAGCTTTCGCAACCTCTTCCCCCACCTGCGCGGCAAGACCCCGCACCCCCTTCAGACCAGCCTCGCCCAGTCCCTCCCAGCCCTGGCGAAGAACGGCCCCGGACTACTGCTGATCACCGCTCCGCCCGGCGAGGGCAAAACCGAATGTGCCCTGTTCGCCGAACGCGTCATGGGGCCGTCTGCCGGCACCAAGGGCCTGGCTTTCCTGCTGCCGACCATGGCCACCACCGACGCCATGTGGGCCCGCGTCCGCGCGTACGCCCGCGCCAACTGCCGTACTCCGCCTCCCATCACGCTGCTGCACGCGATGGCCTGGCTGGACGCCGACTACACCCCTGACCAGCTCGTCACCGCGACCAGCAGCCCGGACATCGTGGCCGAATGGCTGCGCGGCCGCCACCGCGGCTTCCTCGCCGGCATCGCCGTCGGCACCTGGGACCAGGCCGCCCTCGCCGTCCTCCCGCACCGGTTCATGGCCCTGCGCTGGCTCGGCCTGTCCGGAAAGACCGTCATCATCGACGAGGTCCACGCCTACGACGCCCACGGCCACGCGCTGACCCTGCGCCTGCTCGAATGGCTCGGCGCACTCGGCGTCCCCGTCGTCCTGCTGTCCGCCACCGTCACCGGCGACACCGCCGCAGCCCTCATCCACGCCTACCGCCGCGGCGCCGGACACCACGACACCCCACCGATCAACCCCAGCTACCCCGGCTGGACCCACACCGACCACACCACCGGAACCATCACCACCTCACCCACCCTCGGCTCCAACCGAGCCCACCCGCTCACCATCGACACCATCACCTGCACCCACACCCACAACCCGGACCGCGCACGAGGCCGCGCCCGCGCCGTCCTCAACCTCCTCGCCCCCCTCGAACAGGCCCACAAGGGCTGCGCGTTGATCATCTGCAACACCGTCGCCGACGCCCAAGCCACCCGCGACCTCCTCGACACCACCTGGGCAACCAGCACCGACCGGCCCCTCGTACGGATCCTCCACGCCCGGATGCCCGCCCGGCAGCGCACCGCAATCACCCGCCGCCTCCAACGATGGACCGGCCCCAACGGCAAACGCCCCAACCGGCCATTCGTCGTGATCACCACGCAGGTCGCCGAACAGTCACTCGACGTCGACTTCGACCTCGTCATCAGCGACCTCGCCCCACTCGCCCTCCTCCTCCAGCGAGCCGGCCGCGGCCACCGCCACCCCCGCACCGACCGCCCCACCTGGGCGAACACACCCCGCCTGGCCGTCCTCATCCCCTCCGGCCAACTCCCCCCGCCTGCCTGGGGAGACGTCTACCCGGCCTCCCTCCTACGCCGCACCCGCGACCTCCTCACCACCCTCGACGGCGAACCGGTCAACGTCCCCCAAGACGTCCAACGCCTCGTCGACCAGGTCTACGGACCCGAGTTCGCGGGCGCCGACGACACCGCCCGCCTCGCCGACGACACCCAACGCGCCGCCACAGCCCACCTCACCGCCATCCCCGCCCCGGCAGCCGTCCGCGACCTGCACCCCCTCACCAACACCGACGAACACCCCGACCAGATCGCCACCCGACTCGGCGCCGACAGCGTCCGCATCCTGCCCACCTACCTCACCCCCGACGGCAACCACTGGCTCCACCCCACCCACTACGCCCCGCGAACCGCCCTGCCCCAGCACATCGACCCCAACGACCGCCACACCATCCGACAACTCATGCAGGCCACCATCCCCATCAACAGCCAATGGCTCACCAGCCGCGACCCCACCACCCACACCCCCGACAACTGGTCCCACATCCCCGGCCTACGCGACCTCATCCTGCTCCCCCACCCGGTCACACGCACCGCCATCAACCCCTACCGGGCAGCAGGAAGAGCCATCAGCCTCGACCCACAGAACGGCCTCGTACGCCAGTAACCAGGCCGGTCCGGCCCTGAGCCACGCACCTTGATAACAAAATGGCAAAGCCGACTTGCCTGGCCAGGTCAATATGGCCGCTCCGCGCCCGCGGAGGTCTCCCGCAGGAGTCCGGCGGCAACCCCCGCGCCATCAAGTCCGCTCCGCGCCCTCGGAGGTCACCCGGTGAGCCGGGTGTTGGTGTAGATCCGCAGGGTGTCTGCTCCGCACTCGCGGAGGTCACCCGTCCTTGCCTGTCTTGCGTTCCAACATTTCCCGGTCTGCTCCGCGCCCGCGGAGGTTACCCGTAGCAGGGGAACAGGCCGCCTGAGTTCGGGATGTCTGCTCCGCACCTGCGGACGCGGTCACCCGTCGGCGGCCATCGGGCGGGCGCGGCTAGCCCCGTCTGCTCTGCACCCGTGGAGGTCACTCGGCCCCGGAGTTTGTCGCTGTTGACTACTGCGGTGTCTGCTCCGTGCCAGCGGAGGCGGCCTGAAGACAGAACTCGGGGTTCAGGCCGGTCTCACGGATGCGCCGTCCACGCGGAGATAACCCGTCGGCCGTCTCCTCGCCGATGAATATCAGGAAGTCTGCTCCGTGCTTGCGGAGGTCACCCGCCGTAGATGACCTGATTGGAGTCGCCGACGGCGTCTGCTCCGCGCGAGCGGAGGTAGCCCGTTTGCAGTCGGCGTCTTGAACAGATTCTCTGCGTCAGTCCCGGAGACGTCGCAGGTAGACCGATGATGCAGCGCGCACATGCAGGTAGCTGTACGGCCGCTCCGCATACGCGGAGGTGCGCGCAGATCCTCGATCCCTAGAAAGCAGGTGGCTGTCTGCCCACCATGCGGAGGTCGCCCGATCAACTTCTCACTCACTCGGTGCCGGTATCTGCTCTACACCTGCGGATGGCCACGTGCCGAAGTGGGACTCACCTGGGGCGCTCCGTGGTCTGCCCCACGCTGTCTGGCGGTTGAGTGCGAGCACGCCAACTTGGCGAGTTGTCCGCTCTGAAGTAAGGCGAGGTCACCCGAACAGATCCCTGCCGGGCGTCTCTGCGTAAACGGCCGCTCCGCACTTGCGGAGGTCACCCTCCTCCGAACAGGCCAGACGACTTGGCGAGGTCGTCCGCTCCACACCCGAGGAGGTCACCCGTCCTGCTCGCTCACGACTTGGTTGTCCGGGAGTCTGCTCCGCGCCCGAGGAGGTCACCCGCTTCTGCCGCGGGGCCAGAAGTGCATCGTCGGGTCTGCTTCGCAATCGTCGAGATCACCCGTACTACGCCCAGGCTCAGGGATGCACGGCACTGGATGTTCCACACTCATGGAGGTCACCCGGCGGCGACCGACTACGTTGACGTCGCGCAGCGGTCTGCTCCGCACCCGCAGAGGTCCTCCGGCCCCGAGTACACGGTCGGTTCCTCGGCGTCGGTCGGCTCCGCACTCACGGAGGTCACCCGCCCCTCCTGCCATAGCGGCGGAAAGCTCCGAGGATGCTCCGCACACACGCAGAAGTCGCCCGTTCCGTACGGGGCCGGGCACGAAATACACGGCGTCTACTTCGCACACGCGGAGGTCGTCCGTACGGCGGCTATTGCTTCTGCGACGACGCCAAGTTCGCTCCGCCCTCGCGGAGGTCACCCGTGCAACAACGAGAAAGGCGACAGGCTGCCTACGCCCGCTCCGCACTCGCGGAGGTCACCCGGCGTACGAGCAGATACGCGAGCACATGATCGCGTCCGCTCCGCACGCGCAGAGGTCACCCCTGGACGATCGCTGGGCTGATCATTAAGCACTGGTCTGCTCCGAGCCCGCGGAGGTCAACCGAAGCTGACGGCCTACAGTGAGGTCCCCAACGATTCTGCTCCGCAACGGCGAGGTCACCCGCACGACTTCTGGAAGATGGGCGCCATGCGCCGATCTGCTCTGCCCCCGCAGAGGCCACTCGATCGCCGCGACGTAGAGGATGCCGATCATCCAGTCTGCTCCGCACCTGCAGAGGTCACTCGGCCGCCAACGGCCGAGTCTGTGGCTCCAAGTAGTCTGCTCTGCGCCCGCAGAGGTCACCCGGTCTCGCCCTAGATCATCTGGTTTGCTCTGCACTAGCGAAGATCACCTGGGGTCCGGCGTCTTCGCGAACGCCCCCCTTGCTGGCTCCACACTCGCAGAGGTCACCCGTCATCGAGCCAGTGGAGAACGTACATGTCGTCGCCTGCTCCGCTTTGCGGAGGTCACCCAACCCAGAGGGCCCCGCCGTACCAACCGGGCTGTTCGCTTCGCACTCGCAGAGGCCACTCGGAAGGCGAAGTCACGCTGCTGGGCTGGTCATCGTCCGCTCTGCACCTGCGGAGGTTACTCGCGGGCCGTCTCGAAGTGGACTCCGCTGTTCGTGTTCGCTCCGCACCTAATGAGGTGCCCACCATGCCGGTTTCCGCAAGTGGCTGCGTATGCTCCGAGCCGCGGAGGTAACTCGGGATCGGTGGGGTGAAGTTCTCGAATTCAGAGGTCAGCCCCGCGTCCGCGGCGGTCACCCGTCGACCCCGTACTCCAGCATCTCGCTGTCGGCGTCAGCTCCACACGCGCGGAGGCCACCCGATGTACGCCTGTTTCGCGAAGTACTTCATCAAGCCCGCTCTGTCTCTTGGCCGAAGGTTCTCTGCGGATGCTGATAGTTGAGGCGGTGTGGCACAGGTGGGCTCCGCTCCCGCAGGGGTCACCCGGCTTCCGCAACTATGTCGGTGTCGCGGGCGCTGTCTGCTCCGCACCCACGGAGGTGTCCCGGTGCTCATCGCTATCGGCGGCAACCTGATCGGGTCCGCGGAGGTGCCCCGAAGGCGGACGCAGAAGTAAAGCTGATGCTTGAGTCCGCTGCGCGCCCGCGGAGGTCCCCCGGCCCAGCCGGTCTGGTTGATGTCCGACCGGTAGTCCGCTCTGCGCCAGCGGAGGTCACCCGATGCCGGCTTCGAGACACACTCCGATCGCGTCCTCAGCTCCGTGCTCGCGGAGGTCAGCTGGCGATTTGACATCACGGGTGGAGGGGCCTCGTGTCTGCTCCGCATGCGGAGGTCACGCGCGATCCCGGACGCCTTCGGCGCTGTGCTTGATGAGTCTGCTCGGCAAGTACAGCCGCGCCAAATGGAGCAAATGCACTGGTCAGCGGCCTCTCATGCGTGAGCGATGCGTGAGCGGACGGTGCAGCACGAGCCGTCACGAGGCAGATCGCCCATCACCCTGAATGCGCTCTGACCTGGTGGTTCCGGATCTCGAAGTACCGTCCGGAACCACCCGTCACGCGATGGCCAGGACTTTTAATCCATTGGTTGTGGGTTCGAGTCCCACAGGGCCTACGGTTCGCAGGCGGGGGAGATCCTCTCTGACCTGCGGTGCGGCGCTCGGGTCGGCTTCGGTCGGCTCGGGCGCCGCTTCGTTTTCGGGCTGGGGCGTGAGTGATGCGGGGCGCTGCGTGAGCGGATGTGCCCGTGGCCCGCGGAGGCTGTCGCCGAGGATCACCCGTACCTGGCCGATCAGGTGTGACGGTTCGAATGTGCCGGGATCGGTGAGCGCGATGCGGCCGAAGTGTTCCGCGCAGGCGACGAGTGTGTGGGCGAGGACCCACGGGTCGAGTTCCGGGCCCCTCCGGTCGGCCAGAACGAGAGATCCATTCCTCGACCCGGAGCCGGAACGCGGGCGCGGTGATCGCGCCGATGAAGCTAGGACTTCCTCCCCGCGAGGAGCCAAGTCCTGACCTCTACGGAAGCCCGCGCCCGCGCCCGCGCCCGCGCGCCCGCCACGGCTACGCCAAGCCCGCCGAGGCCCATCTCGAATGCCGGGCCCCCGTAGGCCAGGACCGGTCTCGTAGGCCAGGACCGGTCTCGTAACCAGGACCGGCCTCGTAGGCCAGGACCGGCCGTCAGCCGCCGGCGTCTCCCGCGGCTCCCATCGAGCTCACGGTTGCTGTCGATCCGGCCTCGGCTGCTGTTGGCCCGGCCTCGGTTGCTGCCCCGGCTCCGGTGCGGGAGGAGGTGTGAGCTTCGCCGTCGAGACGTACGAGACCACGACCGCGACGATCACCAGCGGCATGACGGTGACCCCCTGCGCCCCGATCAGCAGTGTGGCCAGCAGGACGGAGACCAGCGGAAGTCCCAGCATCGCGGCGCTCATCGCTCCGATACCCATCGCGAACCCCGCGACCAGGGTCAGCCCCGGCAGATGGGAGAACAGGATGCCGCCCGCGGCTCCTACGAACATAGCGGGAAAGATCGGGCCTCCCCTGAAACCGCTGAGCGATGCGCAATAGGCGAGGCCCTTGCACAGCACCAGCAGCGACAACGCTCCCACCGAGTACGCGGCGCTGTGGGTGAGAAACGGATCCATCGCCGTCTGCCCCGAATACAACACGTCGGTCGCCGGTTTGCCGGTGCCCTCCGCGTAGCCGATCGCCAGCCCCGCCACGACCAGGCCCACGACCACCGTGGCCGGCACCCGTCGCCGCTCGACGTGTGTCCTGAGCCGGACGGCGAGCCAACGGATCCCGACACCCACGAGTGCGGCCGACAGTCCGATGACCAGGGCCCAGCCGAATTCCGCCGCTGTCGGGTGCGTGGCCTCGGGTACGTCGTGCAGTGCCAGTGAGTAGGTGCCCAGCCCGGTCCAGGATCCCAGCCCGACGAAGATGAGCGCGCCGATGCCCGCGGCCAGCAGGCCGGGCACCAGCACCAGCGCCATCATCGGCCCTCCCAACCCCGAGGCTTCCATCAGGAGGAACGCTCCCAGCAGGGGTGATCCCAACAGCGAGCTGACGGCCGCGAAACTGCCCGCCGCGCCCAACACCGCGGTCATCTGCTCCGGGGGGTCGCGTTTGACCATCCGCACGGCGCCGGCGGCGAGACCGCTCCCGAGCGCCAGGAGAGGTGCCTCGGGTCCGAGGACGGCGGCGAAGCAGAGCGTCGCCAGGGCGGCGAGGAAGATGCCGGGCAGCTCGATGGGTGTGGGCGCGCCGGTGGGCTTGAACCCGGCTGTCGGTTCATGGCCGCCGTGCCCCGGCAGGTACTGAATCGTCAGTCCCGCGAGCAGTCCCCCTACGGCGAGCAGCGGCAGCGGCCACCAGGGCGGCGTTCCATCGAATCCCAGCGACTTGGGCAGATCCGTGTAGATCAATGGCTGGACCTTCCCTACCAGCGCGAGGAAGCCGAACGCCGCTGCGGACACCGGCACGCCGATCAGTGCGGCCATCGAAAGAAGCACCAGGTACGCGCGGCTCCGAAGAAGCGTCATCGGGTCCGGGGGCGACGCGGCCTCGGACCCGGTCTTGGCGACCGGCATGCGCATTGCCTCCTCGCGATGCGGTCCTCGTTCCGGTCTCACCGGCGGCTTTCAGCGAACCCGGAACGCCTCGCCACCTGTTGGGAGCGGCGCGGTTCCGAGCGTGGCACGCCGTTCTCATGCAGGCATGTCAACGCCGCCCATGCGTGTCGCTCCGGGGCTGAGGGAATGAGAGGGTCGTCAGGCTACCTTGACGTCAAGTGAGACGGACCAGAAACACCGCGGAAGTGGACGACAACCGGTTAACACCACGGCCCGGTAAC
>NZ_JBHVDX010000322.1:0-8212 GCF_042802555.1 Streptomyces sp. NPDC057474
GGGCCCGTCAGCTTGCTGACGGGCCCTCATGCAAGATCGAGGTTAGGGAGAGCCTTAAGAAATGACGGCCTGAGCAAGATGCATGATGTGGGTGGACCCCACGCCAGAAGTCGCCCGCACTTGGCCGGACTTACTTGAGAGCCAACGCTGCCATTTCTTCAGGCGGTAAATATCGTAATCGCTCTTTCCGGGAATCTGGGGCATAACGTTTTTCGGAATGCGTGGAGGGGAGATTGGTGATCGACGACTCGCTACAAGGCGGGTGCAGCAAAGGGGAGTTGAACCCCGTATGGCAAATCCGCAGGATGTCGGCGACCTGCTGGAGCGGAAGATCGATGTCTGCTTCGGTCACGTGGACGTGGACGGCGACGGGGTGTTCGAGGAAGCGGATGTCATGGCGCTTGCGGCGCGGATGATCGCGTACCAGAACGTCCCGTTCGACGCGCCGGAGGCGCAGGCACTGTTCCGCAGCTTCCAGGAGTTCGTACGGAACATCGCCCGGGAGCTCGACCTGACCAGTGGGCAGATCAGCCCGGAGCAGTGGCGCAAGGGCATGATCGGCAGGTTCGGGGAGAACCCGGCGCTGTTCGACAAGGTGTTCCGGCCGCTGGCGGCGGCCATCTGGCGCCTGTGCGACCGTGACGGTGACGGGAAGGTCGACGCCGAGGAATTCCTCTGTTTCCAGAAGGCCGTCGGCAGCTCGCCGGAGAACCGGCAGATCGCTTTCGAGCGGCTCGACCTGAACGGTGACGGTTCGCTGTCGGTCGAGGAAATCCTGTCCGCCTACAAGGACTACTACACCAGCCGGGACCCGCACGCCCCGGGCAACTGGCTGTACGGGGATGTCTGGGACGCCGACATCTGGGACGGGACCAAGGTCAAGCTCTGACGGCTGAGGGGCGCGAGGGGGAGTGATGATGGTTCGAGCGTTCGAAGCTGAACTCGTCCGGTGCTCGACTGCGGTCCTGAGCCACAGAACGCTCGAACCGTTCCTCGACGCGGCTTTCACGGCATACGACGCGTGCACACCCAGCGCACCACCGTCGTGCTTCGCGATCCTGGTCGGCACGCTCGACAAGGACCGGGCCGTCGTGCGCCGGGTCGAACTTGCCCGCAGCGTCCGTTCCACGGACCAGGTGGCGGCGCAGGAGTTCGCGGCGGAGATCGTGCCGCGGGTCGGGGCGGCCTACGACAACATCCACCGCGGGTTCTGGTGCGACTCGAAGGACCTGCTGCGCATCCACCGGCATGCCGACGAGCAGGGGCTGGACATCATCGGCTCCATCCACCTGCACCCCGACTGGCACCGCCTGGGCCCGCCCGCCGAGCAGGGGTTGCGCATCAGCGAAGCACCCACCCCCATGGACGTCTACATGTTCGGCGCCACGCACTGGCCGCTCAACATGATCTGTTACGTCGAGCGGGTGGACCAGCTCCTTTGCTACACGCTCGGCGCATGGGGCCCGCCTGACGGTACGCACACGCCGCGGTGCCCACCGCTTCACATCCAGTTCTGCACCGACTGACTCAGAGAGACGACGTGTGAGCGACGACGAGATCCGAACGGTCTTCGCCACGATGGCGGCAGCCTGGGCGCGATCCGATGCGAAGGAATTCGCGGAGGTCTTCACCGAGGACGCCGACTTCACATCCGTGCGCGGCGACCACGTCGACGGCAGCGCACAGATCGCCCTGGCGCACGCACGGCTCTTCACCACCCAGTACGCCGGCACCCGCCTCGAGCCGACCGTCCACCGCATCAGTCGGCCCCGGCCGGACATCGCCATCGCCCACGTGGACAACAGGCTGCTGCGCGCGGACGGAACCGCCCTGCGCCGTATGCATGCACAGGCTGTTCTGGAGTACCAGAGCGACGGCTGGAAGATCCTTTCCTTCATCAACATGGTGCCGCTACCCGCCCAAAGTTGAGGAGAATCGTCATGCCCAGGCCCAGACTGCGCCACCTGGCGCTCTACGCCCGCCACCCGGACAAGCTCGCGATGTTCTACCAGGAACACTTCGCCATGGAAGTCATCCACAGCGACCCGGACGGCAACCACTTCCTCAGCGACGGCTACCTCACCCTTGCCCTGCTCAAGCACCAGATGGCAGGCGAGGCCCCCTTGGGAATGAACCACTTCGGCTTCCAGATCGATGATCTGCCCGCCACCTGCGCCGCTCTCGCCCACGCTGACGTCGACGAACCCCAACCCCGGTCCTCACCGCGCCCGTTCGCCGAATACCGCGCCACCGACCCCGAGGGCAACTGGTTCGACCTGTCCGAACACGGCTACGGGGTTCCGTAGCGGACGAGCTCGGGTGACCGCGCGGGAGATGGCTCGGCGTCGGACCGCACGACGGTCCAAGGTCAGGACCCAGCGCCCTACACGGTTCCGGCTCGCCCACACCCGCGCCCAGTCCAACCCGGCGTCCTTGCCGCCTGGCATCCGCGCGGGTGGCCTAAAGGGGCAAGCGGCTACACGGCCTCACGGTGTTTCTGTCCCGGGGAAAGGGGATCGCCGGTGCCGGGAAAGTCACTCGACCGTGTGACAGGGCGGCTATGTCACCGGTGTCCGGGGCGGTGAGGACATAGGTTCGAACCCTGGCCGTGTACGTGACACTTCTGGAGGAATTGTGGCCGTCGACATCCAGGACTTCTTCAACTCCCATCTGCCGGAGGTCTTCGCAACGAAGGCAGAGGAGATGAAGGCGTGGGGTGTGCGCTATCAGATCTCCATTACCGGTGAGGGCGGCGGGGACTGGTTCGTCGACGCCTCCAGCTCCGGACCGAAGGTAATCCCAGGCGTCGGGGACAACCCCGACGTCACGATCGTCATCGCCGCCGAGGACTTCAGGGCGATGCATGCCGACCCGAAGGCAGGCGTGCAGCTGTTCTTCACCGGGCAGCTGAAGATCACCGGCGACCAGATGAAGGCGATGCGCTTCCCGGAGCTCGTGAAGCTGTAACCCCGCCCACCGGGCTGCCGCATCCCCCGGGGTGGGAGAAGCCGGCCGAGCCCGGCCGGCTCCCCCATGCGGGGGGAGGGGATCCGCCGGGGTACGGCGGATCCCCCTCCCCGCTACCCGCAGTACACGCAGTGGAGCTGGCGGAGCCGAGCTCGCGGCCGGCCTTGCGCTGGGCAGCGGACAGGAACGGCATGACGGCGAGGGACAGAGCGGCGATGACGATGCCGGGGATGGAGCGTTCGGCCTCGCCGGTGCCGGTCAGGGCGCGGGACGGCGTCGACAGTGACGTAGGTGGCGAGCGCGAAGAACGAGACGGCGATGATCTGCAGGGCGGTCTTCTCGCGGGCCTCGCGCACGTGGTGCTCGGAGGCGGAAAACTGCCAGGCGCCCGCGGCGGCGGAGGAGACCTCGATGATGGAGCCCCGCCGAAGCCGATCAGTGCGGTGGAGGAGGCGAGGGTGCCGGCAGTGAGGGCGACGATCGCCTCGACGACGTTGCCCCGCCACCGCCGGCAGTCCCGACACAACCACAGCGTTCCTCGCCGCACTCACCGGCCGCTGGCACCGCAACGCCCGCAAGCCCGCCCCCCGGCGCCCCAAGACTGCGCGCCTACCAGCACCGCGCTGTGGCCGCCAGCCTCGCGCTCCTCGGCTACCGCCTGAGCTGAAAGCGCAGCCGTCTCGCTCTCGTGTCAGTGGCTGGTCGCCCCCGTGTCAGTGACGTGGGCCTCTCGCGTCAGCAGAGGCCCAGGCGTCAGCCCACCCACCCGATGTCACGGACCTCGATCGCCCCGGCGTGCGGCATGAACTGGATCCAGCTTCTCTGCACCAAGTCAAGCCAGGCGAACCTCAAAAGCGGAGGCCGAGCAGACGAGGGAACTCTGGTGTCATCGAAGACCAAGGTCGATCGAAGGCAGCATTGATCATCATCTCGGCTGTAAGACAGTGGCCTGGCGTGCGCGACAAGCTGCTCACCAGGATCGCGGCCAAGTCCACCGCCTGATCACGCAGCTGCCTGCACCTGGGACATCGACGAGCGGTTGTCGCTCCTTCATCTCACCAGCGTGGGGTGCTGGTGGCGAGCAGTTCCTGCAGGAGTTCAACGATGAGATCGGGCTGTCCTACGAACGGGGAGTGGCCCGTTTGCCACTCGCGCGCGCCGGTGCAGCGCGAGGCCATCTTCCGCTGCAGGCCGGGGTCGATGGCCCGGTCCTGTGCGCAGACGACATAGGTGGAGGGTGCGTGCTTCCAGCTGTGGCGCTCTGGGACGCCTCGCCCGCAGCCGGAGGCTTGCGCACGCAGCAGGCCAACTGCCCAGGTGGCGAGTGGTTCGGGACAGTCGCCGTAGAGGGTGCCGGCAGCCCGGTCGGGGTGCAGGCTGGTCGAGCCGTCGGGCTCAGGGTTGATCGCTTTTTGAAGCTGCGGGGACGCGCCACCCAGAGTGGCCGCGCTCTCGCCGACATCCGGCACGAAGGCCGCCAGATAGACCAGATGTCCGGCCCCGCGCACCCCGGTGATCACTGACCCGCCGTAGGAGTGACCGAGCACAATCGGAGGCTCCGGTAGCGAGTTGATGACAGCCTGGACCGCGGCTGTGTCAGCGGGCAATGAGCCCCGGTGGAGCTCGGGAACGACGACCTCGGTTCCTGTGGTCCACAAGCGTTCTGCCACCAGGGAGAAGTGGTCGGGACGGTGATACAGGCCATGAACGAGCACCACGGCGGGCAATGCGCACGTCTCCTCGGGTCGGTGTCAGACGAGTGATCCAAGGCCGGTCAGCCGTATCGCTGCAGCAGTCCGTCCACGTACGCCTCCAGCCGTTCTGCCAGCACCTCGGACGTCAGATCGTCCCGCCCCAGGTCACGCCACGGCCCGGCCAGCTTCGCTGCGTCGGGGCAGTAGTGCAGGGCGTCGAGCAGCCGCCAGTACAGGTGGTCGGGGTCGTCGGCGAGGGCGCGGCCGCCGTGTGCCTCGTACCGCTTGTGGAAGTCCAGCCCGTACGCCGGCCCGTGCAGCAGCGCGAGCGCGGTCGAGCAGTGCGCCACGTCCAGGTCGGCAGGTCCCCACGAGGTCTCGACCCAGTCGACGACGCCGCTGATCCGCAGCCCCGGTCCGGCTCCCGTGAAGAGCACGTTCCCGGGGTGGAAATCGCGGTGCAGAAAGCAGCCCTCGTACGGCGGCGGGTCGCGGCGGATCAGGTCCACAGCCCGCTCCCACAGGGGGCCGTCCGGAGTGCGGACGCGCTCCGGGGACGTCCACGCCTGGTACGTGCGCGGTCTTTCGGCCGGTACGACGCCGTGGACGCGGGCGAGCTGGGCCGCGAGCAGGTCCAGGCGCCGGTCGAGGTCGTCCTCGTCCACGAGGACGCGGCCCGGCAGCGCGGACATCAACAGGGTCGGGTGATCGCAGTGTTCGGCCGTGGCGTCCACAGCGACGAACCCGGGCGCCGGGATGCCTTCCTGCCCGGCGAGCATCGCCAGGACGTCCGCCTCGCGGGCCAGCAGCCCGGGCCCGTGGCGGCGGAAGAACGGCCTCACGAAGGTCCGTTGGACCAGGTCCGTGCCGTCGTCGAGCGTGAGCCGGCGCATCTGGGAGCTCCAGCCGCCGGACAGGAGGCGCAAATCGGTGACCGAGCGGCCGTGGCCGAGCTGCTTGGCCACCCACGAGCGTGTGCCCGTCCAGCCACGGTCGTCGAGGCCGGTCAGTACCGCCTCCACGAACTCCCGCCGGTCGTCGCCATGATCGCGGAACCACATTCCCAGCTGGTGCTGCGCGTCTGGAAGGTCGAACCGCGTGTACTGGGCGCGCGCGGTCAGCGCGTCCTGTACGGCCTCGGTCACCGCGGGCGGGATCACCGCGTCGGTACCCGGCACGGCGAGCACTGCCCGGCCCTCGTACGCCCGCAGCACCTGAAGCGCGGTGGCCTCTCGCCAGCTGCCCGGCTGCCGGATGATCCCGCTGAACTGGCCGTTCCCGTCCTCGAAGAGCACGTCCCACGCCTTGGCGGTGTACACGGCAGGCGCGCACAGCCCCAGCGCCGCCACCCGATCCCCGTAGTGCGCGACAAGATCCGCCACCGTCTGCCCGCTCATGCTGAACCCCACCAGGACCAGTGGCCCGTCCGCCCCCGCGTACGCGTCGATCACCGCGACGGCCTGCTCGAACCGTCGCCGCAGGCTTAACTCACTGAGCTTTCCAGTGCTTTCGCCGTGCCCGGAGAAGTCGAAGGCGACCCCTCGACAGCCGTGGGCCACGAACTCCCGCACCAGCGGAAGCAGTCGCTCCGTGCTGCTGGTGCCCGCGCCATGCAGCACCACGGCGGTGATCCCGGAAGGATCACCGCCGTACACACCGCTGAGCCGTTCACCGTCGTGGTCGTGCGTGAAGTCGAAGAGCATGCCCCCTATTCACTCACGCCGTGGCCATCGTCTGTCGGGAGTGTCACCGCCGACGTCCCGCCCCGGTCGTTATCCGTTCGGGGACGGGACGGTTGGGATGCCGAGGGCGACGGGGGCTCGGTGCGTAAGGCGGGCCGCATCGGCCTGCTTGGCACGGACGAAGGTCAGGGTCAGGTCGATGCCCTCGATCTCACCGAGCCACTGCTCCTCCTCCGCTCGCTTGCGGCGGAGGATCAGGTCCTTCTCGATCTCAGCGAGTCGCGGCAGCATCTTCGGGTTGACCTGCAACATCGGGCATCGGATGCAGGCTTCTCTGAACTTGCGCCGGTGAGGTGATCGAGTCAGGAGCGCCCGTGTTCGCGATTGAGTTCGTGGTAGCCGCGAAAGTCGAAGAAGCGCAGACCGTCGATCACTGCTCCAGACAGGACTTCCGGCAGGGTCCAAGGGTGGGGGGTGTAATCGTCCGTTGCCACGCCTCCATGCTCAAGCAGCAGCGCGATCATCTGGTGAACCTCTGCGGTGCCGTCGATCCGCCCGGAGATGTCGATCTGCACCGCCCAAGTGGGGTGGTGTCCGATGGCCGCTTCGAGGATCGCCACATCCTCGGGATCCCAGTCGGAAAAGAGGTAGCCGGTCTGCTCATCGTCGATGTCGATGTAGAGGATGCCGTCCAGAACCCACGGATCGCGCTGCTCGGGCAGATGCCGATCGAGCGAGGCGACGGCGTCGGCTCGCTCACCTGTGGGAAACACGAAGACGGTTCGCATGGGTTGGAGCGTAGGCAGTTCAGCTTCGTGGCGACCATGGATTTCAGGGACGGTGCTGGTCCGTCGATGTAGTGGTGGTGTGGTTGGCGATGTCGGCGAAGGCCGGCATGCCGAGGTCGACGGCGGAGGATCGGCGGGCTGCTTCGGCATCGAGCTGGTCCAGCTTGCCCTGCGCGCCAGCGAGGCTGACCTGGAGGCCCTCGACTTCGCCTAGCCATCCTTCCCGCTCCGCCTCGACGATCCGGGCGATCAGGTTGTCGCGGATGTCGGTCAACCGTGGCCGTTGGGCTGGATCAGGCCGGAGGAGCGAGCATCTGACACAAGCGTGCTCATGGATGCAGGGGGATCCGAAGGCGCGTGCGCAGGTGCCGATGGACACCTTCCGCTTCTCGAAGTGGGCGAGGAATGAGTCCCACTCCTCCTCTGTCGGGATCCGGTACTCCTCGCCAGGGCGGGAGGCCCGTCGGCGGGCGATGAAAGCCCGGTGGGCCTCGATCGTCTCGGCAGGGTAGACCGCCTTGTATCCGATCGTGGTGTCGATGCTCTTGTGACCGCAGATGACCTGGGCAATATGCGGGGGCAGTCCGTTCATGATGGCATCGGTGACGAAGATCCTTCGAAAGTCGTGGGGAGAGAAGGACAGTGCTTCACCTTCGGCGTTGGTCAGCCCGGTCTGGGCCAGCGCGTTGATCAGCAGCTTGCGAATCGCGGTCGGTGTGAAAGCGCGGTGCTCGGAGCCGATGCCGCGCTGGAACAGCAGCGGCATCGGCGGGTTCCAGACCTTCTCGCGGACGTCGTAGGCGGCCACGAGCGGAACCATCCCGCCGGGGCCGCGCAGTCGACTGATGATGGCGCTGAGGACGTCGGCGAGTTCTGGGCTGACCAGCAGGAGTCGCTCGGTATCGGTCTTGGACGGGGCGATCTGCAGCAGCGGCACGACCTCGCCGGTGGACGGGAGCCGGTACTGGGTGACGCTGTGGTGCGTAAGACCGACCGGCAATAGGCGGCTGCTGTAGGCCCAGCCGGCGGGGTCGATGCAGTGCGGGCACGGGTCCACGTGATCATGGAGTTCTCTACGCTC
>NZ_JBHVDX010000323.1:0-8120 GCF_042802555.1 Streptomyces sp. NPDC057474
CGTCAGCGCTGGGTGAGTTCCAACTCCAGCAGCCACTCCACCACTTCGGTGTGGTGGCGGGCCTGGCGAGGGGTGGCACCCCAGACGTACAGGCCGTGGCCGGCGACGACCACCGCGGGCATGCGGGGATCGCGGGCCGCCTCCAGACGGTCGCCGAGGACCTTCATGTCCTGGCTGTTGGTGATGACGGGGAGGGTGACCTCGACGTCGTGGGCGGGCTGGCCGAGGCCCTTCAGCATCTCCAGGTCCTTGAAGACGATGCCGCCGGGCTCGCGGCGGCCCATGGCGACGGAGGCGACCGTGTGGACGTGGACCACGGCCCCGGCGCCCGTGAGCGCGGCGACGCGCGCGTGCAGCTCGGCCTCCGCGGACGGCTTGCCACCCTGGACGGCTGCACCGTTCCCGTCGACCAACACCACGTCCGCGGGCGTCAGTTCCCCCTTGTCGTGGCCGCTCGCGGTGACCGCCAGCCGCAGCGGATCGCGGGACAGGACCACCGAGAGGTTGCCCGAGGTGCCGCGCATCCAGCCGAAGGAGGCGAAGCGGGCCGACTCGGCGGCCAGGACGGCGCCCGCCTCCTCCAGGTCGAGTGCCGAGATCTCGGTGGTCATGCGGTGCTCCCAGTGATGGTGATCTCGTCGAACGTCCCCGCCTCCGCGTGGTCGCCGACGCCTTGCTCGTAGTACGGCTCCCCGGGCCGGCGGATGCCGACGGCGTGCCAGCCGGCCTCCCGCGCCGCGTCCAGTTCGCCGGGCCTGTCGGAGAGGAAGAGGACGCGGTCGGGGGTGGCGGAGAGGCCGAGGGCCGTCGCGATTCTGCGGTACGACGCGGCCTCCTGCTTCGGCCCCGCGTTCTCGGTGTCGTACAACCCCTCGACCAGCTGCAGCAGATCGCCCTCGGGGCTGGACCGGAACCAGGCGCGCTGGGCGGCCACGGAACCCGAGGAGTACACGTGGAGGCGTACGCCCGCCGCGTGCCAGGCGCGCAGGGCCGGTAGGACGTCGCCGTAGAAGTGGGAGACGAGGTCGCCGCGCGCGAAGCCCTCGGACCAGATGACGCCCTGGAGGGTCTTGAGAGGGGTCGCCTTGCGGTCCTCGTCGAGCCAGGCGTTCAGCGCCTTCTCGATGCGTACGTCGTCGGCGTCCGGCTCGGCGATGAGATCCCGCACCTGCGCGACCGCCCGCACCACCTCCGGATCACCGCTCCGCTCCGAGAGCAGTGCTCCGAAGCGAGAGCGGGAGTACGGGTAGAGCACGTCGACGACGAAGCCCGTGGCGCTCGTGGTGCCCTCGATGTCGAGCACCACGGAGTCGAGGGAGTCGACGTCGAAGACCTGGCTCACGCCGCCGCCTTGTCCTGCTGGTACCCGGCGTCGATCGTGTCGTAGTCCGGGAAGCGGGAAGCGATCGTGGAGCCGGTGAAGTTGCCGATCCAGCCGTCCTCCTCGTGGAAGAAGCGGATCGCGGTGAACGACGGGGCGGTGCCCATGTCGAACCAGTGCGTCGTACCGCGCGGCACACCCAGCAGGTCGCCCTTCTCGCAGTAGACCGCGTGCACCTCGCCGTTCACGTGCAGATAGAAGATGCCGGAGCCGGAGACGAAGAAGCGGACCTCGTCATCGTCGTCGTGCGTGTGCTCCTGGAGGAACTTCGCGCGCGCGGCCTTCGCCTTCACCGGGAACTCGGGGTCGTCGCTCGGGTGCAGTCCGAGGACGTCGACCGTCGTGAAGCCTTCCTCGGCGTTGAGCCGCTCGATCTCCGGGCCGTACGCGGCGAACACGGTCTCGCTGTCCGCGTCGAACGGCACGTCCTCGCGGATCGGCCACTGCTCGTAGCGCACCCCGAGCGGCGCCAACGCGGCCGCGATCTCGACGGGATCGGAGGTACGACGCACCAGGGTCTCCGGTCCGGACTCGGGCCAGGTGGTCAGCAGGGTCATGAGAGCAACTCCAGGAGTCTGGAAGGAATGTCCGGATGCTGAGACCAGTACCGGACGGGGGAGGGGGAGGAGTGGGGCGAGGAGGGGAGAGACTGTGGCGGCGAGTGGAGCGGCGTGCAGCGGGTCAGCCGCGACACGGCGCGCCGGTACAGCGGCGCATGCAGGGCATACGCAGCGCTGTTGCGCTCGGTGTCGTCATCGGGGCCTCACTGTGCCGGGTCGGGTGCCGGTCCCGTGATGGTAACTCCGAAGGGCGTGCCCGCCACGCGCGCACGGCGTGTGACGTAATCGATGTCTCGCATGACGAGATGCGGCGTCCATTTCTTTGACGGATGGCTGAAATCGTTCTCATGATCTGCGTATGAAGACGCTGCTGCTCGTGCGGCGGCTGTACGTGGACTTGCTCCGGTCGACCACGGCCAGCTGTCGCTGACCTCTCCCGGAGCTCTGACGCGCCCCCGTTCCCGGGGCGTTCACGCCGCCTGCGCGTGGCTCATTCCCGTCCCTCGCTCCGGGTCCGCACCCCCGCTTCATCTCCCACGCACTCACGCACCCACGCGTGTTCGCACCACCGCGCACCTGGAGCCGCAATGTCCCGCTCGTCCCGCCGTACCCGCCTCCCCCTCGCCGCGCTCTCCCTCGCCTCCGCCTCGGCCCTGCTCCTGTCGGCCTGCGCGCAGTCCACGGACGCCTCCAAGGACGCCGGCGACACCGCCGCCTCGGCCTCCGCGGCCACCGGCAAGAAGCCCGCCCCCTTCAGTGAGGGCACGGTCAAGGTCGCCCTGGTCCGGCAGAGCGGCGCCGGTGACTACTTCGAGCAGTGGGGCAACGGCGCGAAGGCGCAGGCCAAGGCCCTCGGCATCGACCTCACGGTGTACGACGCCCAGGCCGACAACGCCAAGCAGGCCACCGACCTTTCCTCGGCGATCAACTCCGGCGCCAAGGCGATCATCATCGACCACGGCTTCCCGGCGACGATCCAGCCGGAGATCGACAAGGCCGTGAAGAAGGGCATCAAAGTCGTCGTCTACGACGTCGAGACCGACACCAAGGGTGTCGTCTCCACCAAGCAGGACGACGCGAGCATGGCCCAGGCCGTCCTCGACGTGATGGCGAAGGAGGTCGGCAAGGACGCCAAGGTCGGCTATGTCAACGTCGCCGGCTACGCGGCCCTCGACAAGCGCGACACCGTCTGGAAGTCGACGGTCGACGCGCAGGGCTGGAAGCAGGCGTTCAAGGTCGGCAAGGTCACCGACTCCACGGCCACCGACAACGTTCCCCTCGTCTCCGCCGCCCTCACCCAGCACTCCGACGTGGCGGGCGTCTTCGCTCCCTACGACGAGCTGGCCAAGGGCGCGGTCCTCGCCGTGCAGAACAAGAAGCTCCAGGACAAGGTGAAGGTTTTCGGCGCCGACGTCTCCAACGCCGACATCCAGGCCATCACCGCCAAGGACAGCCCGTGGGTCGCCACGGCGGGCACCGACCCGTCCGCCGTGGGCGCCGCCGTGGTCCGTACGACCGCCCTTGAGCTGGCCGGCCAACTGAACAAGACCTCCGTCGAGTTCCCGGCCGTCGCCATCACCCAGGACTTCCTGCGTGAGAAGAAGATCGCGAACATGGACCAGTTGCGCGAGGCGCTGCCCGCGCTGAACCTGTCGCAGGTCTCGACCGCCGACTGGATCTCGAATGTCGCCCACTGACACCAGCCACGCAAGGACTGACGTCGGCGAGGGCAGGGCGGCCGTCAGCCTGCGGAACATCAGCAAGATGTTCGGCGGCAGGACGGTGCTCGCCTCCGTCTCGCTGGACATCGCGCCGGGCAGCGTGGTCGCGCTGCTCGGCGCCAACGGCGCAGGCAAGTCCACGCTGATCAAGATCCTGTCCGGGGTGCACGCCGACCACGGCGGCGAGGTCCTGGTGGACGGCTCCCCGGCCGCCCTCCAAACCCCTCTCGCAGCCCGCCAGTTGGGCATCCAGACCGTCCACCAGCGCATCAGCGAGGGCGTCGTCCCCGGCCTCACCGTCGCCGAGAACCTCGTCTTCGAGGAGCTGGCGCAGAGCCGCGGAAACCCGTTCCTGAACGGGAGCAAGCTGCTCGCCCGCGCCCGTGAGATCCAGGCCGCCCTCGGCCTCGACTGGACCGACGCCGTCCTCAAGCAGGACGTCACCGAACTCGGCATCTCCGACCGCCAGTTGCTCATCCTGGCCCGTGCCCTCGCCACCCGCCCCCGCCTGCTGATCCTCGACGAACCGACCTCCGCGCTCTCCGCCGCCGAGGCAGAGCGCCTGTTCGCGCTGGTCGAGAAGATGCGGGACGACGGCATCGCGGTCCTCTACGTCTCCCACCGCCTCGGCGAGATCGACGCCCTGGCCGACCGCCTGGTCGTACTCCGGGACGGCCGTCTCACCGAGGACCAGACCCGCCCCTTCGACTGGGACGCCGCCCTGCGCGCGATGCTCGCCCAGGCCCAGGAGACGACCACCGCCCGCCCGGTCCGGGAGGGCGACCAGGGAGACGTCGCCCTGTCCCTGAAGGGCGTACGCCTCTTCGAGGGCCGCACCCCGCTCGACCTCGACATCCATGCCGGCGAAGTCACCGGCGTCGTGGGCCTGTTGGGCGCCGGCAAGACCGAGCTGGCCCGAGGCCTCTTCGGCGCCGAGCCCTTCACCACCGGCACGGTCGAGCTGGACGGCAAGCCGTACGCACCCCGCCGCCCCGCCGACGCCATCCGCGGCGGCGTCCACCTCGTCCCCGAGGACCGGCACGCCGACGCCCTCGTCCCCGGCTGGTCGGTGGCCCAGAACATCTCCCTGCCGTTCCTGAAGTCCCTGTCCAGGCTGGGCCTGATGAACACGGCCAGGGAACACGCCCTCGGCCGCGCCACGATCGACGTCCTCGGTGTCGTCACCCGCGACGAGCACAGCACCGTCGAGGAGCTGTCCGGCGGCAACCAGCAGAAGGTCGTCGTCGGCCGCTGGCTCGCCGAGACCCCCCGTGTCCTCGTCCTGGACGAGCCGTTCCGAGGCGTGGACATCGGCGCCCGGCGCGACATCGGCCGCCGCGCCCGCGCGCTCGCCGCCGAGGGCGCCGCCGTCCTCGTCCTGTCCGCCGACGTCGACGAAATCCTGGAAGTCGCCGACCGGGTCGTCGTCCTCGCCGCCGGTGAGATCCACCTCGACGTGTACGGCGAGGACGCCGAGCGCGACCGCGTCATCCAGACCATCTCGGCGTCCGTGTGACCCCGGCCCGCCCGAGGATGCCGCAGGAAGTCCCAGGAACTCCGAGGAAGCACCCATGACCACCACCAACAGCACCGAGGTCCCCGGGAAGACGCCGGTCCCGGCCATCACCGCGACCACAGGCGCCACCACGGCCGTACGCGTCCAGAACGCCGTCATCAAGTACGGCTTCATCTTCGTCACGGTCGTGCTCTTCGCGTACTTCGCGCTGAGCGAGGGCTCCTTCCGCGAGTCGGCGACCCTCCTCGACACCCTCCGGTACGTCTCCGTCGCCGCCATCCTCGGCCTCGGCGTCACCCTCACCATGGCCGTCGGCGGCATGGACATGTCCGTCGGCGCGGTCGCCGGCCTCGGCGTCTCGGTCGCCGCCCACACGATGGTCGTCCACAACCAGATCGGCACGGTCGCGATCATCGCGGTCCTCGCGGCGGGCGCCCTCGCGGGCCTCCTCAACGCCCTGCTGATCGTCGTGCTGAAGATCCCCGACATGCTGGCCACGCTCGGCACCATGTTCGTCATCCAGGGCACCAAGCTGATCCTCGTGGACGGCCAGTCGATCACCCCCGGCATGACGCTGGAGGACGGCACCACCGCGCCCGGCAGGTTCACCGACGGCTTCCTGAAGATCGACCGAGGCACGGTCCTCGGCATCCCGATCTCGGTCGTCGTCTTCGGCGCGCTCACGGTGGCCGCCTGGGTCTTCCTGGCCCGGACCCGCTGGGGCCGCGTCTTCTACGCGATCGGCGCCAACCCCGAGGCCTCCCGCCTGGCGGGCATCCGCGTCGGCGCGTACCGCGCGCTGGCGTACGTCCTCTCCGGCGTCCTCGCCTCCATCGGCGGCCTGATCCTGGCGTCCCGCATCGGCCAGGGCGATGTGAGCGCCGGCACCTCCCAACTGCTGGAGGCGGTCGCGGTGGCACTGGTCGGCACCTCGGTCCTCGGCCGGGGTCGCCCGAACGTCTGGGGCACGGCCCTCGGCGCGGTGCTCATCGGCATCATCACCACGGGCCTCACCATCAAGGGCCTGCCGTACTACACCCAGGATGTCGTCGAGGGCGCGGTCCTCATCCTCGCCCTGGTCTTCAGCTTCACGTTGTCCAAGCGCCGCACGGCTTAAGGGAGTTCACCGACCATGGGCTACCGCATCCTGGAAACCGACGACATCCCCGCGTACCTGCGCGAGCGGGGTCACTGGGAGGACGTCGACGACATCACCGTCCGCGAGGTGTCGGACGGCAACATCAACCGCGTCTTCCTCGCCTCGAACGCCGCCGGCACCCGCGGCCTCGCCCTCAAGCAGGCCCTGCCCTGGGTCCGCGTCGCCGGCCCGTCCTGGCCGCTGAGCCCCGACCGCGCCGACGCCGAGGCCCGCGCGTACGAGCAGCTCGCCAAGGTCGCCCCCGACGAGATCCCCGAGATCCACGGCTACGACCCCGAGAACCACGCCCTCGTCATGGAGGACCTCTCCGACCTGGAGGTCCTGCGCACACTCCTCAACGACGGCGCGTCGTACGGCCCGCACACCTCACCCCAGATCGGCCGCCTCGTCGCCCGACTCTCCTTCGCCACCAGCGACTTCGGCATGGAGTCCGCCGACCGCAAGGCGCTGCTCGCCGCCTCGGTCAACCCCGAACTGTGCAAGATCACCGAGGACGTCGTCCTCTCCGAGCCGTACATCGAGCACGAACACAACCACTGGCACCCCGGGTTGGACGACCTGACCACCGCCTTCCGTGCGGACACCGCCCTGCGCACCGAGGTCGCCGACCTCCGCCATGTCTTCATGACGAGCGCCCAGGCCCTCCTCCACGGAGACCTCCACTCGGGCAGCGTCATGGTCGGCGACCGCGAAGGCGTCCACGTCGTACGCGCCTTCGACCCCGAGTTCTCCTTCGTCGGCCCCATCGGCTTCGATCTCGGCCTGTACTGGGCCAACGCGCTGGTCTCCGAGGAACGGGCCCGTGCCCTGGGGACCCTCACGGACCACGGCGACCAACTCCGCCTCTCCTGGGAGGCCTTCGAGGCCGAGTTCCGCCGCCTCTGGCCCACCCGCGTCGACACCTTCTTCGACGACGCCTACCTCGACCGCTTCCTCCACCGCGTCTGGACCGAGTCCCTGGGCTTCGCCGGCACGGAACTCATCCGCCGCATCATCGGCTTCGCCCACCTGACCGACCTGACAACCCTGGAGAACCCGGTACCGGCATCTCGCAGGGCACTCCTACTGGGCCGCGAACTGATCGTCCGCCGTACGGAGCTGACCTCACCGGCCGCGGTGCGCGAGTTCGTCGCCTCACTCGGCTGACTCGGTCGACTCGGCGTCGAACCACTCCTTCCCGGCGGCCCAGTGCGCGACCCAGCCGCCGAACCCGGGCGCGGAGGTCGTATGGCCGAACTCCGCGCCGAACGGCAGGGCACCCACGTCGGCGACGTGCCATATGTGTCCCCGATGGGGGCCGGTGACGACGAGGTGCCAGTTCATGGCGCACCCGTCCGTCCCGAGCACGATCGAGCCATGGTTGAGGACCTCGTCGATGAGGGCTTTCCAGTCCTCGTACGGGCCGTCGTCCTCTTCCCACAGCCAAGTTGCCGTGAGCGGGAAGGGCTTGCCCAGGTTTCGGTCCGCCCCGTCGTTTCCCCAGTCGTCGGGCAGTTGGGCCAGCCCCACGAGTCCGTACTCCGGCGGCCCCTGGAACGATCCGTCGGAGATCTCCGCCACGAACGTCCGGTACGGCTCCGGGAGCACCACCCCGTGCTCCGCCTCGAAGGCGTGCACCGCCGCCCAGCCGAGAGCCGACTCCCCACCGCCGTCCACGGCGAACGCCTCGCGCAGGGCGGCCAACTCGACGGGGTCGGCGTGATCGATGTTCATGCGCTCATGAAAGCACCCGGCACTGACAACCCGGCATGAACAACCCGGCACGGACGGCCCGGCACACGGA
>NZ_JBHVDX010000324.1:0-8078 GCF_042802555.1 Streptomyces sp. NPDC057474
GTGCGATGTTTCACGTGAAACATCGCACCGCGCTGCTGTGCCGCGGAGTCGACAACGAGGTGCATGTACCGAGGGGGTGATGTTTCACGTGAAACATCACCGCTTCCGCTTCAGTGCCGCCTCGCCACCCCGAAGCGGGCCATGGCCGCAGCGATCACTCCATAGATCACGGCCACGGTGATCACCAGTGCGACTGAGCGGCCGTCCGGAGGGAGCATCAGGGCGGCCACGGCGGCGGCGCCGACGAAGGCGATGTTGAACAGGACGTCGTAGAGGGAGAAGATTCGGCCCCGGTAGCCATCGTCGACAGAGGACTGGACGATCGTGTCCGTGGAGATCTTCGCCCCCTGCGTGACCAGACCCAGGACGAACGCCGCGATCAATATGGGCGATTCCGAGAACGGCAGACCGAGGGCAGGTTCCAGCACGGCGGCGGCCGAGGAGCAGGTGACGATCCAGAGACCCGGTCCCAACCGCCCAGCTGCCCAGGGCGTCATCACCGCTGCGGTGAAGAACCCCGCTCCCGAGATCCCCACGGCGAGACCGAGGAGGGCCAGCCCCTCCTCCGAGTCGGATGCCCCGGGACTGTCGGACGACCAGGCGTACCGGCAGAGCATGAGCACCATGACTGTCAGGGCGCCGTAGCAGAACCGCATCAGCGTCATCGAGGCCAACGCCCAGGCAGCCGCCCGCCGCCCCGGCTCGGCAAGATGTCGTACGCCTGCTGCCAGGCCCCGTGCGGTCCCGGCGAGAGCCGCACCCAGCCGCGGCTGCACCAACTCAGGATTCGGGCCGAGTAGTTCCCGGGCGATGCGCAGTGAGGCCAGGGCCGCGCACAGATAGAGGGCCGAGCCGAGAAGGACCACCGCGGCGTCGGAGTCCGAGGCCACCAGCCGTACGACGAAAGCGAGTCCGCCGCCGGCGGTCGCGGCGAGCGTTCCGGCCGTCGGCGAAAGCGAGTTGGCGACCACCAAACGGTCGGCGTCCACCACACGGGGCAGGGCGGCGGAGAGCCCCGCCAGCACGAAGCGGTTGACCGCCGTGACACACAGAGCGGAGACGTAGAAGAGCCAGTCAGGCACATGGCTCAGGATCAGGACGGCTGTCACGGTCGCCAGGAGGGCGCGCAGCAGGTTTCCGTACAGCAACACCTGGCGACGCCGCCAGCGGTCCAGCAGGACACCCGCGAAGGGGCCGACGAGGGAGTACGGAAGAAGCAGGACCGCCATCGCGGAGGCGATCGCCGCCGCCGACGTCTGTTTCTCCGGCGAGAAGACGACGTACGTGGCGAGCGCGACCTGATAGACGCCGTCGGCGCCCTGGGACAGCAGTCGCACGGCTAGCAGTCGCCGGAAGTCCCGGAAGTGGAGCAGGACGCGCAGGTCGCGCACGACGGACATGGGGCACAGCCTCACATACGGAGAGGGCCCCCGGGCACATGACCCGGAGACCCTCAACAGCCCACTACGAACGACTGATCAGCGCTCGACCTCGCCCTTGATGAACTTCTCGACGTTCTCGCGGGCCTCGTCGTCGAAGTACTGCACCGGCGGGGACTTCATGAAGTACGAGGACGCCGACAAGATCGGGCCGCCGATGCCGCGGTCCTTGGCGATCTTCGCGGCGCGCACTGCGTCGATGATGACGCCGGCGGAGTTCGGGGAGTCCCAGACCTCGAGCTTGTACTCCAGGTTCAGCGGGACGTCACCGAAGGCGCGCCCCTCGAGGCGGACGTACGCCCACTTGCGGTCGTCTAGCCAGGCCACGTAGTCGGACGGGCCGATGTGGACGTTGCCCTCGCCCAGTTCGCGGTCGCGGATCTGGGAGGTGACGGCCTGCGTCTTGGAGATCTTCTTGGACTCCAGGCGGTCGCGCTCGAGCATGTTCTTGAAGTCCATGTTGCCGCCGACGTTCAGCTGCATCGTGCGGTCCAGGACGACGCCCCGGTCCTCGAACAGCTTCGCCATGACGCGGTGCGTGATGGTGGCACCGACCTGCGACTTGATGTCGTCACCGACGATCGGGACGCCCGCCTCGGTGAACTTGTCCGCCCACTCCTTGGTGCCGGCGATGAAGACCGGAAGGGCGTTGACGAAGGCGACCTTGGCGTCGATGGCGCACTGGGCGTAGAACTTCGCCGCGTCATCGGAACCGACGGGCAGGTAGCAGACGAGGACGTCGACCTGCTTGTCCTTGAGGACCTGGACCACGTCGACCGGGGCCTCGGCGGACTCCTCGATGGTCTCGCGGTAGTACTTGCCGAGGCCGTCGAGGGTGTGGCCGCGCTGCACGGTCACACCCGTGCTCGGCACGTCACAGATCTTGATGGTGTTGTTCTCGGAGGCGCCGATGGCGTCCGCGAGGTCGAGACCGACCTTCTTGGCGTCGACATCGAAGGCGGCGACGAACTCCACGTCACTGACGTGGTAGTCACCGAACTGCACGTGCATGAGGCCCGGGACCTTCGACGCCGGGTCGGCGTCCTTGTAGTACTCGACTCCCTGCACCAGCGACGCGGCGCAGTTGCCCACACCGATGACGGCTACGCGAACCGAACGCATTCCGGTTGCTCCCTGTGTGTACGAGTGAGGTCCTGGCAGGGACCTCACGTGGTGGTGTCGCCGGGCGCATCCGGCCCGGGGGTTTCCCCGGGCCGGGGCAGGGCGCCCGGCGCTCCCTCTGTGGTGTCGCGAGCGGGTTCTCCGTGGGCGGGGCCCTTCAGGTCCCGGCCTGCCCGTTCGCTCTCGATGAGCTCGTTCAGCCAGCGCACTTCGCGCTCCACGGACTCCATCCCGTGGCGCTGGAGCTCGAGCGTGTAGTCGTCGAGGCGCTCGCGGGTGCGCGCCAGAGAGGCACGCATCTTCTCCAGTCGTTCCTCCAAACGACTGCGACGGCCCTCCAGGACGCGCATGCGCACGTCACGGGAGGTCTGCCCGAAGAATGCGAAGCGAGCGGCGAAGTGCTCGTCCTCGTAGGCGTCGGGACCCGTCTGCGAGAGCAGCTCCTCGAAGTGCTCCTTACCTTCCGCCGTCAACCGGTAGACGATCTTGGCGCGGCGACCCGTGAGCGGGGCGACGGCGGCATCCTCCGGGGTGCCCCCCGATTCCTCGATCAACCAGCCGTTGGCGACCAGCGTCTTGAGGCAGGGGTAAAGCGTCCCGTAGCTGAAGGCACGGAACACACCCAACGACGTGTTGAGTCGTTTGCGCAGCTCATAGCCGTGCATCGGGGCTTCGCGGAGCAGGCCGAGGACCGCGAACTCGAGTATTCCGGAGCGCCGGCTCATCGTCGCCTCCCCTCTCCCGCTGGCCCTGCCGACACGTTTTATGCCGAGCTGATGTATCGACTCGATACATCCAGACGATAGAACGCCCCTACGGATGCGACAAGTGGGGATGCGGTGAACGGGGTCACATCACCGATTAGTAGGAAGCAAGTTGCCTGATTTGGGGTGAAGTTCGGTGCTCAGTGGGTTTTGGTGGTGCGTAGTCTGTGCGGCATGCACACCACTGGGAACCGCGTGACGTTTGAGCACGTCGTCGTCCTGGGTGCGGTACGGATGAATACCAACACGACCGCATCCGTACTTCGGGGGGACCGGAAACCAGCCGCCGTTTCCAGGCGCGCACGGGTGCGCCTGCCCGAGGAGTAGTCGTTCGATGAGCGAGCACCGTCGCAAACCGCCGCAGCCTCAGGGAGGCGGACGTGCCGCGGCCCGACGCGGCCAGTCGGCGTCCTCCGGCCGCCGCGCGGCACCGCGGGACGCCACCGGGTCACTTTCCGACACCTATGGCTCGGGAGGTGAGGAGACCCAGTACGAGGGCCGTGCCGCCACTCGACGGGCGTCGCAGAGAAGCACCGATACCGACACCGGAGTCGGCGGCCGCCGTAGAGCCGCCGAACCCGCAGGGCGTGGACCCAGCCGTGGCCGTGGACGCGCGGCTCCGCCCGGGAAGAAGCGCTTTATCGACTACCCGCGTGCCGGCAAGTACGGGGCGATGCGCTGGGTGCCGTCGTGGCGCCAGGTGACCGGGCTGTTCATCGGGTTCTTCGGAAGCCTGGTGGCGGCGGCCGGCATCGGATACGCGGTCGTGGCCGTACCCAACCCGGCCGAGGCCGCGACGGCGCAGAACAACGTCTACTACTGGTCGGACGGCTCGCAGATGGTCGCGACGGGCGGTGAGGTCAATCGCCAGATCATCGCGTACGAGAAGATCCCCAAGGCGATGCGCTACGCCGTCATGTCGGCCGAGAACAAGACGTTCGAGACCGACAGCGGCGTCGACCCGATGGGCATCGCCCGAGCCGTCGTCAACATGGCCAAGGGTGGTCAGACGCAGGGTGGTTCGACCATCACCCAGCAGTACGTGAAGAACGCCATGCTCGACGACCAGTCGCAGACCCTGTCGCGGAAGGTCAAGGAGCTCTTCATCTCGGTCAAGGTGGGCACCTCGGTCGAGAAGGAAGACATCATGCGGGGGTACCTGAACACCGCGTACTACGGACGTGGTGCGTATGGCATTCAGGCGGCCGCCCGCACGTACTTCGGCAAGGACGCTGACAAGCTCAACCCGAGCCAATGCGCCTTCCTCGCCGCGGTCCTCAAGGGTGCCACGTACTACGACCCGGCCGGCGCGACGTCGATCGACCCGGCGGCCTCGCCGGAGGCCAACCGCAAGCGGGCCACGGAGCGCTGGGGCTGGATCCTCGACGAGATGGTCAAGGACAAGCACCTGTCGGCGACCGAGCGGGCCAAGTACACCGAGTTCCCCAAGATCGAGAGCCCTCGGTCCAATGCCCAGCTGGGGGGGCAGATCGGTTACCTCGTCGACACGGCCAAGGGTTACATCCTCAACAACACGGACATCGATCAGAAGGAGCTCGAACGGGGCGGCTACGAGATCCACACGACCTTCGACAAGAACAAGGTCAAGGAACTCGAGAAGGCCGTGGCGAAGGTCCGCAAGGAGAACATCAAGCCCGACCTGCGTCCGAAGACCGACGCCCATGTGCAGTTCGGTGGCGCGTCGGTGAATCCGAAGTCGGGTGCCATCGAGGCGATCTACGGCGGTGAGGACGCCACCAAGCACTTCACCAACAACGCCGACGTCACTGGTGCGCAGGTCGGTTCGACGTTCAAGACGTACGTCCTTGCGGCAGCTATGACCTGGGGCAAGCGCGATCCCGAGCTCGATGGGGATCAGGCGCAGGACGAGCGCACCATCGTCTCGCCGAAGAGCCTTTACAGCGGCAAGAACAACCTCAAGATCAAGGATTACGACGGCGAAGTCTGGACCAACGAGAAGGGCGAGGAGTGGCTGCAGGCCAACGACGATGACGCGTCGTACGGCAGCGCGCCGAAGTACCAGATCGACCTCCGTGAGGCGATGCGGGTCTCGGCGAACTCGGCCTTCGTGCAGCTGGGCATGGACGTCGGTCTGGATCGGGTGAAGGAAGCGGCCATCGAGGCAGGCCTCAAGGAGAGCAGCCTGGCCGGTACCAGCTTCCCGTCCTTCTCGATCGGTATCTCCGATCCCAGCGCGATCCGTATGGCGGGCTCTTACGCGACCTTCGCCGCCAGCGGCAAGCAGAACGACCCGTTCTCGGTGAAGACGGTCGAGTATGAGGGTCTGAAGAGGTTCGACCACGACGACATCGCCGAGCCCAAGCGGGCCTTCACATCGGAGGTCGCCGACAACGTCACCGATGTCCTCAAGACCGTCGTCGACGAGGGAACCGGTACGTCGGCCCAGCTGACCGGCCGTGAAGTGGCGGGCAAGACCGGTACCACCGACGGCAACAAGTCCGCCTGGTTCGTCGGGTACACCCCGCAGTTGTCGACCGCGATCAGCATGTATCGCATGGACGACGACGAGTCGAACAAGAACCGCACGTTCCTGGAGATGTACGGCACGGGTGGTCAGGAGACGATCCACGGTGCCTCGTTCCCGGCCGAGATCTGGCACGACTACATGGAGGACGCGCTCAAGGGTGAGCCGGCTGAGGACTTCCCTGAGCCCGAGCCGATCGGTGTGATCGTGAACGACGACCCGGACCCGACGCCGACCCCGACGCCGACCGAGTCCGAGGAGGAGAGCCCCGAGCCGAGCCCGACGCCGACCGAGAGCGAGATCCTGCCGTCGCCGACGCCCAGCGAGACCTGCACCAACCCGTTCGACACCACCTGTGAGGACACGGGCGGTACGGACACGGGCGGTACGGACATTGGTGGCACCGATGGTGGGGTGACCGCGACACCGACGGAGTCGGAGGACGATTCGAGAGGCAACCAGAACGGGGGACTCTTCGGGGGCACCGAAGGGTAGCTCCCCGCCCGGCAGAATGTGTTTCACGTGAAACAAGGGCCATCGCACCGATCAGGTGCGGTGGCCCTTGCCGTGTCCCCGCGAGGCCCGGATCACAGCGGTCGGGACGTGTTTCACGTGAAACATGGGCCGTCGCATACGACGGGATGCGGTGGTCCTCGGTGTATCCCTAGGCGCGTACGGCAGGATGTGCGGCATGCCCAGTGCAGAGACGACGCGAGTGAGCACGGACGAGTCGGAGCCGGTGCGGCCGACCAAGGAGGACGAGGTCGCTTCGACCGGCAGCGAGCTGATCGGCGGCCCGATCGGGCGCCGGGCGCTGCTCGGCACGTCCTGGTGGACGCCGGTACGGGTCGTCGCGCTCGTGGCGATCGGCATGTTCGCGCTCGGCATGGTGCAGAAGCTGCCCTGCTACGACGGCGCCTGGTTCTTCGGAGCCAGCTCGCAATACACGCACGCGTGCTACTCGGACATCCCGCACCTCTATCAGGGACGCGGTTTCGCCGACGGGCTCGTGCCGTACTTCGACAAGATCCCCGGCGACATGGAGTACCTCGAGTACCCGGTGCTGACCGGTGTGTTCATGGAAGTCGCCGCCTGGCTGACCCCGGGCAGCGGCACCATCCAGGAACAAGAGCAGTGGTACTGGATGGTCAACGCCGGGATGCTGATGGTGTGCGCGGCGGTCATCGCCGTCTGCTGCGCGCGCATTCACCGCCGGCGCCCCTGGGACGGCCTTCTGGTGGCCCTGGCGCCCGCTTTCGCGCTGACCGCCACCATCAACTGGGACCTCCTCGCCGTGGCCTTGCTGGCCGCCGCGATGCTGATGTGGTCGCGTCGGCGCCCCCTCGCCTTCGGCGTGCTGATCGGACTCGCCACGGCCGCCAAGTTCTACCCGTTCCTGGTGCTCGGACCACTCTTCGTGCTGTGCTGGCGGGCGGGCAGGTGGCGCGCGTACGTGACCGCGTTGCTCGGCGCTGTCGGGGCCTGGCTCGCGGTGAACCTCCCGGTGATGCTCCTGGCCCCCGACGGGTGGTCGAAGTTCTATCGCTTCAGCCAGGAACGTGGCGTCGACTTCGGCTCCTTCTTCCTCGTCATCTCGCAGCGGATGAACATTCAGATCACTGGCGAGACGGCGAACGCGTACGCGATGGTCTCGATGGTGCTCGTCTGCGCGGGAATCGCCGCGCTCACACTGACCGCCCCGCGCCGCCCGCGCTTCGCGCAGCTCGCCTTCCTGATCGTGGCGGCCTTCATCCTCACCAATAAGGTTTACTCACCGCAGTACGTCCTCTGGCTGGTTCCCCTCGCCGCCCTGGCCCGGCCCCGCTGGCGGGACTTCCTGATCTGGCAGGCCTGCGAGGTGGCGTATTTCGTGGGGATCTGGATGTACCTCGCGTACACGACCAGCGGCGAGGCGCACAAGGGTCTGCCTGCCGAGGGCTACCAACTCGCCATCATGGCTCACCTGTTGGGGACGCTCTATCTGTGCGTCGTCGTCGTGCGTGACATCTTCATGCCCGACCGGGACATGGTGCGTCGGGCCGGTGACGACGATCCCTCCGGCGGAGTCCTCGACGGCGCGGAGGACGTTCATGTGTACGGCGCGGCGGCCCATCCCCCGCGGCACGCGATGCACGTCGAAGGGCCGCAGGTGGAATGGGGCAGCCGTGGCCCTGGAGATAGTTCGCCCTGAGCGAACAGAGCACGGGCAGGCTACGCGGAAGGCCGTACACGAGGTTTCTCGTGTAC
>NZ_JBHVDX010000325.1:0-8055 GCF_042802555.1 Streptomyces sp. NPDC057474
CCGCAAACCACCAGCCCCGTCACCGCCCAAGCCACGATCCGAAACGGAACACGACTCAAGTGGCGACGGGAGAACTCAAAACCGGCTCACTAGGGGGCGGCGATCGGCCCGGCGTATCCCACCTGGGGCCCACCTGGGGGAGGGGTCAGGAGACGCCTGTGACGAAGCCGTCCCTGACCCGGTCGAAGGTGGGGCGGTAGGTGTCCCAGTCGTCGTCCGGGGCCGAGAGATAGATGTCGTACTCCCGTTCCCCCGCGCGGCCGTACCCGAGGTCGATGGCGCGGAAGGCGCGGGCCCGTCCCTTGAAGGTGAACTCCCAGATGGCCGCCGGTTGCCCACGGAAGGTGGTCTGCTGCATACGCAGCCGCCGGTACGAGCCGGGGTAGTTGATCTTGGTGTTCGCCTCGATGTCCTCGAAGTGGGCCATGGGGTGCGAGCCGGCGGGGTCCACCACGCCGATCGTGAGTTCGGCCAGTTCTGTCTCATCGGTGTAGGTGACCGACTCGGCCGTCCGCTTGCCGGCCTTCCAGCCGTCCGGGACGGGGAAGGAGATGCCGAGGGTGTCGTCCGTTACCAGGTGGAAGCCGTCGGGTACGGGGGAGGGGGAGTAGGACGGGGTGGCGGTGGCGGAGTTTCCGCTGCCTGGTGAGGCGGCCTCTCCGTCGGGGTTCGACGTCGAGTAGAGCGTGGCCCCGACGGCCATGGCGGCCACGGTCACCGCGACGGCGATCGGCACGAGGGTCCGGCGCTTCTTTCGGCTCTGGCGGGACGGTCGGCCGTTCTCAGGGCCCGCGCCGCCGGGGGAGCCGGAGTCGCCCCGGCCGGCGTCGAGACCAGTCCTGCCCCGGCCGCCGTCGCGGTCCCTCTCCCGGTGGGCGACCGCTCCGGTTTCCCTTTGGCCGCCACCCGTTTCCCGGCCCGTGCCCCTGTTGGTTCCCGAAAGTGTCCCTCGGCCCGTGTGCCGGCCGCCGGCCTCCCACTCGTCGGTCGAGCCCCCAGCGGACGAGCCCTCGACGGACAAGCCCCCGTCTGCCGACCCACCGGCGCCCGGCGTCGGCATCGGCATCGGCGTCGGCAGGGCGATCGTCGCCTGGCCGGACACCACGGCGCGGAGTGCGCGTTCCGTCTGTTCGGTGGTGGGGCGGTCGGCGGGGTCCTTGGCGAGGAGGGCCTCGACCAGGGGTTGCAGGGCGCCGCCCTGCTTCAAGGGCTCCAGGGGGTCCACGGCGATGGCGTACGCGGCCTCCATCGCGGTGAGGCGGCGGAACGGCGGGCGGCCCTCGACCGCCTGGTAGAGCGTCGCGCCCAGGGCCCACAGGTCCGAAGCGGGGCCGGGCTTCTGGCCGCGGATCCGCTCCGGGGCCATGTAGTGGATGGAGCCGACCATCTCGCCGGTCTTGGTCAGGGTCGAGGCGTCCGCGGTCATCGCGATGCCGAAGTCGGTGAGGACGACCCGGCCCTCGGCGCCGAGCAGGACGTTGCCGGGCTTGACGTCGCGGTGCAGGACACCGGCGGCGTGCGCGGCGCGCAGCGCGGCGACCATGCCCAGACCTATACGGGCCGCTTCCTCGGGCGGGAGGGTCCGGCCGTCCGTGAGGACGTCGGCGAGTGTGGGCGCCTGCACGTACTCCATGACGATGCAGGGCCGACCGTCACCGGTGCCGCCCTCGGCACCGCCCCGGACACCGTCCACGTGGTCGCCCACATGGTCGTCCACGACGTCATGGACGACGATCACATTCGGGTGCGCGATCCGGGCCGCGCTCCGGGCCTCGCGGCGCGTGCGCTCGTACAGGGTGACGAGGTCGTCGGGCGACAGATGTGGCTGCACGTGCAGCCGCTTCACCGCGACCTGGCGGTCGAGGACCTCGTCCCCGGCCCGCCACACCGTGCCCATGCCGCCGCGGCCTATCTGCTCCGTGAGCCGGTAGCGCCCGGCGACGAGCCGCCCTACGTCCGACACCACGTGCCCTCCGCCAGCCCTGCGTACGTTCGATTCGCCTCGTCACAATAACCGGCCCGAGGCAAGGGCCGGTGAGGAGGACCGGTCCGGGGGCGTGCGGGGTGAACGCGGGCGCGTTCCTGGAGCGCAGCCAGTCGGTGCCGATCGCCTTCATGTCCCGGCGGAAGACGGTCGACGGAACCGGCACGGCGCACGGAACCGGCACGGCGCACGGAACCGGCACGGCGCACGGAACCGGCACGGCGCACGGAACCGGCGTGCCTGACGGCCTCGGGAGGGCCGGCGGACCCGACAAGGCCGCCCGGGCCGGAACGGTCACCGGGGGGAGAGAGCTCCCGGGCCAGGCACGGCCGTTCCCCCTGCGGCGGCTGGCCGGCATCTGTGTGCTGACCGTCTTCGGCGGCATGGTCTTCTACGCCGTGCCCGTGGGAACGGCGTATCTGCTGGACGACTTGGGCGTGACGTCCACCGGGGTCATCGGTCCGGCCACCGCGCTCGCCGGCGCCGCCACCGTGGCCGGTTCCATCGCCTTCACCAGGCTGCCCGGCACACCCGAGGACAGGCTGCCGCCGTGTTCGCCCTGCGCCGCCGGGTTCGTGGTGATGGGCCTGGCCGGCAACCCCGCGCTGCTGATCGCGGGCGGCATCCTCAACTGCGTCGGCACCGGCATCCTGCTGCCCTCCCTCCTCACCGCGGCGATGTCCAGGCTGGACTACGCCGACCGGGGCCGCGGCACGGGCCTGTGGACGGCCGCGTTCTTCGCCGGTGAGTTCGTCTGCCCGCTCGTGCTGATCGGCGTCGCCTCGGCGGTCGGCGGCCTGGCCGCCGCCGTCGGACTGCTCGGTCTCGCCTCGGCCCTGGTGTCGGCAGGGTCGCTGCTCGCACGTCGCCGGGTGCCGGCGGTGGAGTCGCGGCCCTGACGCTGCCCTGGGGCGGGCTGTCCTGGGGCGGGCTCCCCCGGGACCTGCCGCTCGGTGGCATCGATGTAGTCGTGGAGGGCCCGGCGGGAGTGCAGGAGCGTGTCGATGCGTTCGTCCACCTCGTGCAGCCGGGCCCGCAGGACCTCCAGCAGTTCGGGGCAGGGCTCCAGCTCCGGGGCCGCACCGGTCGCGCAGGGCAGCATGAGGGCGATCTCCTGCGTGGACAGCCCGGCTTCGAGCAGCTTTCTGATCTGTGTCACCGTGAGGACGGCGTCGTCGGTGTACTCGCGGTAACCACCGGCGCTGCGCGCGGGCTCCAGCAGCCCCTGCGCCTCGTAGTACCGCAGCAGATGCGCGGGGACGGCGGTCCGTCGGCTCAACTCCCCGATCAGCACGCCCGTTTCCCCTCGTCGCCCATCGCGTCCGCCCCTTCCTGCTCCCTCGCTCCCTCTGCCTCCCACTCTTCTTGACCTTCATACCGATGTGAAGGTTGATGATCCTCGTATGACCGCCACACCGTTCAACCCGCGTGCCCTGCTGGCGAAGAGCCGGCTCGGCGTCCTCGCCACCCTCAAGTCGGACGGCCGCCCCCAACTGTCTCCCGTCATGCCCTACTACGACGAGGAGGCCGGAGTCATCCACATCTCCACCACCGAGGCGACCGCCAAGACCGCCAACCTGCGCCGGGACCCGCGCGCCGCCCTGGAGGTGACCAGCTCCGACGGCATGTCCTGGGCCACCGCCGAGGGCACGGCCCACCTCACCGGACCGGGTACCGACCCCCAGGGCCCGGAGGTCCAGGCCCTGGTGGACTACTACCGTGCCGCCGCCGGGGAGCACCCGGACTGGGACGAGTACCGCTCGGTGATGGTCTCCGACCGCCGGGTCCTCATCACCCTCACGGTCGACCATGTGTACGGCGCCGCGATCGGCTGACGGCGTCCGGGTGCACCGTTCCTGTGGACTGAGCGGGAGTGAGTCCGTTCAGCCGCGCGCCCCGAACGGTCTTGGGCGAGCTGGTCCCCGGCGTACTCGTCCCCGGGGTGGCGACACGCATCCTGTGCGTGGTCCGGGCCCGGGCCCGGGAGGCCCCCGCGGCCGGAGGCCGCTGATGGACACAGCCCTGCACGACCTGGCCGAATAGGTACAGCCAGAGGCGACGGAGAGGCCCTGAACCATCACACCGGTGAAACACCGGGCCCCGCACGCTGACGCCGTACCCCGCGTCCCAGACCGCACGATCACGCCAACCCGAACGGCCCAGGACAACGCCAGCCCGGAAGCCGACCATCACACGATCGAACTCATTCGACCTCATGCGCACTCCTTGGCGAGCAGCTACCACCCCTGATCAGGCGGAGGGGTCGCGCCGCCCGGTCCGTGCGTCGACGCGGGCCATGGAGTCCAGCATCCGTCGGTTCCTCTCCTCCGCGTGGTCCATCCACGGTCCGTGGCCGGTGTCGGAGATCTCGGCCCGGCGCCCGGTATCAGGCGCGGTGCACGCTCCACCTGCCGGCGGGGGTGCACGAGGAGACTGCGTCTGCCGAGTGCCAGGTGGAGCGGGGTGCGGACGGTGGACAGTTCCTCGTCGGTGAGGGGCAGGGGAGCCGGGCGGCGGATGCGGTAGGCGCGCACGGCCGTTCTGATCATCGTGCGCAGCTGGGGCACGACAGGACCGGCTGCTCCAGCCAGGCCGCCGGACGCGGGCGCATCACCTTGGGCGCGAAGGTCGCGAAGAGGCCGGCGAAGATCCACACGAAGAAGCGCAGCCCCACCTTCTCCAGCCCGCCGGGGTCGAGGAGCGTGACCGTGGCGAGGCGGCCGGGGGATCGGTGTGCCTGGTTCAGGGCGAGCCGGCCGCCGTAGGAGGCGCCGACCGGATGGACGCGGTCGAGCCCGAGCCCGGCGAGAGACGCGTCCAGCCGGCGGGCGGCGTCCTCGGGCCGGTGGATGGGGCGCGTGGGACGGTGCGGCCGGGGTCGCCCGGGGGGTCGAGGGCGTGGATGGGCCGGTCGGCACTGAGGTCGGGGGTGTTCGGGTACCACATGGCGGAACAGGGGCCCGCTCCGTGGATCAGGACGATGGGGGTCCGGGACACCCCGGCGTCCTCGTCGGCCGGCGCAGCCAGGAGTCCGCGACGGAGGTCCTGGAGCACCATCCGAACCGGGTCTTCCGGGACGCGGCGGACCGGGCGGGCTCACGGTAGGGCGTAAGCGGTTGTTCGGCGTACCGTCGTGACTGTGGACTCCACGGCTGACGGTCTTGTGTCCCGTGTCGCGCGTCAGCTCGTCCCCAGAGCGGACGAGCTGACCGCCGAGGTGGAACGATGCCTGCGCCGCGAGATGCCCGAGCTGTGGGAGCACCCCGACGCCATGGCCGCGGACAACGTCGCCGAACACGTCGTCGCGGTGCTGTCCGCCCTCCAGTACGGCGTCGACCCGGACGGTATCGAGGTACCGGCCGCCGAACTGGCGCGTGTGCGCCGCATGGCCCGGCACGGCATCCCCGTCAGCGCGGTGCTGCGGGCCTTCCGCCTCGGCCAGGGCGTCATCCTCGACCGTCTGCTCGAAGAGATGCCCCGGTGCACCGACGACGCGGCCCTGATCAGCGAGGCCGCCCGCAGACTGATCGTGACGGCGACGGGGTACGTGGACCGCACCTCCGAGCAGGGCGTCGGGGCGTACGAGGAGGAACGGGACCGGCGGCTGCGGTGGCGGCTGTCGATGGTGAACGAGGCCAGCATGCGCATCGGCACCACACTGGACATCGGCCGCACCACCGAGGAACTGGCCGACTTCGCCACCGAGCACTTCGCCGACCTCGTCACCGTCGACCTGCTCGACTCGGCGCTCAACGCCCACGACAGCCCGCCGGAGGACCCGCCCGCGGCACCCGTACTCCGCCGGGTCGCCCAGCGATCGGGTGCCCGCACCGACCCGGCGTCGACGACCGCCCACCGGCAACCACACACCTTCCCGCCCGATTCACCGCCGTCCCGCGCCCTGACGACGGGCCAGCCCACCAGGCATCGCCTCGACGGCGGGCGCCGGGGGCCGCACGCGACTTCGGCGCCTTCGGCCGGTGGGTGTGCCGGAAAGGGCGGCCGGGACGAGGACGGCGGTCGAATCGATGGGGGTCGCGCGAGTGCCGGGAGCGGCAGGCGAGCCGGAGGCGGGAGCGCCCCGGTGGGCGGGGCCGGAACCGACGGCGACGCCGATGTGGTGGGCGGTGGCGGTGCGACGGGCGGTGGCGGTGCCGTGGACGGTGGCCGGGCCGTGGACGGCAGTCGGGTCGGCCGCACCCGACCGGTCCACTCCACGCTGGTGGTGCCGCTGCGGGCACGAGGGACCACGCTCGGTGTCGCGCAGTTCTGCCGGGACCGTAACCCCGACGCGTTCGACGACGAGGATCTGCTGCTCGCCCAGGAGATCGCGGCGAGGGCGGCGGTCGCCGTGGACAACGCCCGCCGTTACACACACGCCCGCGCCACCGCCCTCACCCTGCAACGCAGCCTGCTCCCGCGCCGCACCCCGAAGCAGTCCGCCGTCGACGTCGCCTTCCGCTACCTTCCCGCCGACGCCCAGGGCGGCGTGGGAGGCGACTGGTACGACGTCATCCCGCTCTCCGGGGCCAGGGTCGCCCTCGTCGTGGGCGACGTCGTGGGCCACGGCATCCACGCCGCCGCCACGATGGGCCGCCTCAGGACCGCCGTACGCACCCTGGCCGACATCGACCTGCCACCCGACGAACTCCTCACGCACCTGGACGACGTCGTGATCCGCCTGGCCGCCGAGGTGGAGCAGAGCGGCGCGGACGACGAGGCCGGGGCCGTCACGGGCACGGGTGCCGGACCCGCCTCCGCTGCCCCGGACGCCGAGTCCGCCGCAGCCTCCGCGTCCTCCGCCGTCACCGGAGCGGCCGGTGTCGCAGACACCGCCGATGCCGCCGCAGGCACCGGGGACATCGGCGCCACCTGCCTCTACGCCGTGTACGACCCCGTCTCGCGCCGCTGCACCCTCGCTCGCGCGGGACATGTGCTGCCCGCCGTGGCGACCCGGGACGGCACCGTCGACATCCTGGAGCTGCCCCCGGGCCCGCCGCTCGGCCTGGGCGGGCTGCCGTTCGAGGCGGCGGAGTTCGAACTGCCCGAGGGCAGCCTGCTCGCGCTCTACACCGACGGTCTGATCGAGGCACGGGACCACGACATCGGCGCGGGCCTGGACCGCCTCCGTGACGCCCTCGCCCGGCCCGCCGCCTCCCTTGAGGCCACCTGCGACGCCGTACTCGAAGCCCTGCTGCCCGCCAGGCCACCCGACGACGTCGCCCTGCTCCTGGCCCGGACCCGAGCCCTGGGCGCCGGCCAGGTCGCCACCTGGGACCTGGAGGCCGAACCCGCCGCCGTCGCGAGGGCCAGGGCGAACGTCACCCGGCAACTGGGCGACTGGGGTCTGGAGGAGCTGGAGTTCACCGCCGAGCTGGTGGTCAGCGAACTCGTCACCAACGCCATCCGCTACGGCCGGCCCCCCGTCCGGCTGCGCCTCATCCACGACCGCTCCCTCATGTGCGAGGTCTCCGACTCCGGCGGCACCACCCCGCACCTGCGCCGCGCCCGCGTCTTCGACGAGGGCGGCCGCGGCCTCCTCCTCGTCGCCCAGCTCGCCGAACACTGGGGAACACGCCGCGCCCGCCAGGGCAAGACGGTCTGGGCCGAACTGAACGACTCCGCCACTGTCGCGTTCCCGGCACCGGCCGCCCTCTAGCCGGGCGAACGGCCGCCCTCCGGCCCGGCTCCGGACCGAGTCGCCGTTCAGCTCTGTGCCTCGCGGAACGCCCCCGGCGTCCGGCCGGACGTGCGGGTGAAGTACTTGGTGGAGTTGGTGGGCTCGGTGAAACCGAGGCGGTGGGCGATGGAGCTGACGGGCAGGTCGGTGTGGGCGAGGAGGCGTTTGGCCTCGAGGGTGACTCGGGCGTCGATGAGGTGTGTCGCCGTCGACTACTCGGTGCTGACCGACCACATATCCACCGAGACGTACCCCCAGCACAACCCCGAGGCCGCCGACGGACTCGACGGCTTCGGCACCGCGTCCGTCGCGCGGGTCATCGCGTCCATACCGGCCGAACTGCCGCACTCCCACGGCCTGTTCTGAACCGCGGCGACCACCACGACGAGAC
>NZ_JBHVDX010000326.1:0-8044 GCF_042802555.1 Streptomyces sp. NPDC057474
TTTCCCTTTCCGGCGGTTCCGACTCTATCAGATCCTTTCGGGCCTGATTCCCAGTCAGCGGGAGTTGTCTTCGCGGCTGTTGGGCCGTTCCGACGAGTGAGACTTTAGCGGATTCCCAGCTCCCGAGCTAATCGGGGGCTGCGTCCTTTCGAACGCGGATTCCTCATTTCGCAAATACGCACACCAATGACACGACGACGAGTCGTCGATTGCTGGTGGTTACCTGCGGAATGGCTGTCCGGGGACCGACCGAGGTCGGCGCTCACGTCGGACAACCCGGAGAACACTACGTACCGGCTCGGGGTGTGTCAACTCGCTGTCAGCCGGTCCCCGGAGGCGTAGCCTGTCCCCCATGACTACGCGTACGTGTCACCAGCAGTGGTGGGCCGCCTGACGGCGGCCGTACTCACGTATGTACTCGACGGCCGCCGCACTGGCGGCCGTTCTCGTATCTCCCCTCTGAGGGTCGGCCGGCCGGTGGCGGCGGTCCTGATCAGGAGGTGGCGAGATGACACGGGTCTTCAGCGGGATCAAGCCGACGGGGCATCTGACGCTGGGGAACTATCTGGGGGCCGTGCGGCGGTGGGCCGAGGTCGACCAGCACCGTACGGACGCGTTGTTCTGCGTCGTGGATCTGCACGCTCTGACCGTGGACCACGATCCGGCGCGGGTGCGCAGGCTCAGTCGGCAGGCGGCGACCCTGTTGCTGGCGTCGGGGCTGGATCCGGAGCTGTGCACAGTCTTCGTACAGAGTCATGTGGATGAACACGCGCGGTTGTCGTATCTGCTGGAGTGCGTGGCCTCGGACGGCGAGATGCGGCGGATGATCCAGTACAAGGAGAAGGCGGCGCGGGAGCGGGCGCGGGGCGGGAGTGTCCGGCTGTCGCTGCTGACGTATCCCGTGCTGATGGCGGCGGACATCCTGGCGTACGGGACCGACGAGGTGCCCGTGGGGGACGACCAGACGCAGCATGTGGAGCTGACGCGGGACCTGGCGGTGCGGTTCAACCAGCGGTACGGGCAGACGTTCGTGGTGCCGCGGGCCACGCCTCCGAAGGTCGGGGCCCGGGTGATGAACCTGCAGGACCCGACGTCGAAGATGGGGAAGACCGACGACGTCGGGCCCGGGATCGTCTATCTGCTGGACGAGCCGGACGTGGTGCGGAGGAAGGTCATGCGGGCCGTGACCGACAGCGGGCGGGACGTCGTCTACGACCGGGAGGCGCGGCCGGGGCTCGCGAATCTGCTGGAGATCCTCGCTGCCTGTGAGGGTGGGAACCCCGAGGACCTGAGCGGTGTATATGAATCGTACGGAGCACTGAAGAAGGACACCGCAGAGGCCGTGGTCGAGCTCCTCAGGCCCGTACAGGAGAGGCACAAGGAGCTGTGCGCGGATCCTGCGTATGTGGAGGGGGTGCTGCGGTTGGGTGCGGAGAAGGCCAGAGGGATGGCTCGACCGAGGGTGGATGAGGCGTATCGGGCGATCGGGCTGCTGGCCGGTTGACCGCGGTCGGCGTCAGCTGTTGTTGCCGGAGGCCAGTGCGCGGCTGCGGTCGCGGGCTGCCTCCAGTGCGGCGATCAGTGCGGCGCGTACTCCGTGGTTCTCGAGTTCGCGGATGGCACTGATCGTGGTGCCGGCGGGAGAGGTGACGTTCTCGCGGAGCTTGACGGGGTGTTCGCCGCTGTCGCGGAGCATCGTGGCCGCACCGATGGCGGACTGGACGATCAGGTCGTGGGCCTTGTCCCGGGGCAGGCCGAGAAGGATGCCCGCGTCGGTCATGGCTTCGACCAGGTAGAAGAAGTACGCCGGACCGGAGCCGGAGAGGGCGGTGCAGGCGTCCTGCTGGGACTCGGGGACGCGGAGCGTCTTGCCGACGGCGCCGAAGATCTCCTCGGCGTGCGCGAGATCGGCCTCGCTCGCGTGGCTGCCTGCGGAGATGACGGACATGGCCTCGTCGACGAGGGCGGGGGTGTTCGTCATGACACGGACGACGGGGGTGCCTGCTGCCAGGCGCTCCTCGAAGAAGCGGGTGGGGATGCCCGCCGCGCCGCTGATGACCAGGCGGTCGGCGGGGGTGTTCGGGGCGAGTTCGTCGAGGAGGGTGGCCATGTCCTGAGGCTTGACCGTGAGGATGAGCGTGTCGGCGGTCTTCGCGGCCTCCGCGTTCGTGACCGGGGTGACGCCGTAGCGGGTGCGGAGCTCTTCGGCGCGCTCGGGGCGGCGGGCGGTGACCAGGAGGTCCGCGGGCGCCCAGCCGGCTCGGATCATGCCGCTGAGCAGGGCCTCGCCGATCTTGCCGGTGCCGAGGACTGCGACTTTCTGGCTCATGGTGCGGGTGCCCTCCCGGGGGTGCGTCGTCCTGGAGTCATCCTCGCATCGAGGGTGGGGGTTCGGCTGGGGTGTCCGGTGGGCGGGACGTCGGATGGACGGGTGCCCGGTGGGCGGGGCTATGGGCGTGGCTATGTCGTCCGGCGCCTCAGGGTGGCCGCTCCCAGGGTCAGGACCAGGAGGGCGCAGCCGGCGACGATCGCGATGTCGCGTACGAAGTCGGCGGTCATGTCGGTGTGGAGGAGGACTTCGTTCATGCCGTCGACCGCGTAGGACATGGGGAGGACGTTGGAGATGGCTTCCAGGGCGGGGTGCATGTCGGGGCGTGGGGTGAACAGGCCGCAGAGGAGGAGCTGGGGGAAGATCACGGCCGGCATGAACTGGACGGCCTGGTACTCGGAGGAGGCGAAGGCCGAGACGAAGAGGCCCAGGGCGGTGCCCAGCAGGGCGTCGAGGAGGGCGACGATCAGAAGGAGCCAGGGGGAGCCGGTGACGTCCAGATCGAGGAACCAGACGGCCAGACCCGTGGCAAGGGCGGACTGGATGATCGCCAGGGTGCCGAAGGCCAGGGCGTAGCCGGCGATGAGGTCTCCCTTGCCGAGGGGCATGGAGAGGAGGCGTTCCAGGGTGCCGGAGGTTCGTTCGCGCAGGGTCGCGATCGAGGTCACCAGGAACATCGTGATCAGCGGGAAGATGCCGAGGAGCGAGGCGCCGATGGAGTCGAAGACGCGTGGGCTGCCGTCGAAGACGTAGCGGAGCAGGAACAGCATCACGCACGGGATGAGAATCAGCAGGGCGATCGTGCGGGGGTCGTGGCCGAGTTGGCGGAGGACCCGGGCGGCTGTGACGGTCGTACGGGAGTAGCTGATGGCCCTCGGGCGGGAGGCCACGGGGGCGGTGGACACGGTCGTCTCCTTCGTCTTCTTCGTCTTCGTGTCGGTGTTCGTCGTGGTGGTCATCGCGTCGGCTCCTTCTGGTGTGCGTCGGTCCCGGCCGTGGCCGTGGTCGCGGTGGCCTCGTCGACCAGGCGGAGGAAGGCCGCTTCGACTGTTTCCGAGTGGGTGCGGGTGCGGAGGGCCTCGGGGGTGTCGTCGGCGAGGATCTCGCCCTCGCGCATGAGGAGGAGGCGGTGGCAGCGCTCGGCTTCGTCCATGACGTGGGAGGAGATCAGGAGGGTGGCCCGGCGCTCGGCGGCGATGGTGTGGAAGAGGGCCCAGAGTTCGCGGCGGAGCACCGGGTCCAGGCCGACGGTGGGTTCGTCGAGGACCAGGAGTTCGGGGGCGCCGAGGAGGGCCACGGCCAGGGAGACGCGGCTGCGCTGGCCGCCGGAGAGGTTGCCTGCCAGGGCGTCGGTGTGGGTGGTGAGGTCCACGTCGGCGATGGCCCGGGTGACGTTCTCGTGGCGGCGGTCGGCGGCGGCGCGGCCGGGGTCGAGGATCGCGGCGAAGTAGGCGAGGTTCTGGCGGACCGTCAGGTCGTCGTAGACCGAGGGGGCCTGGGTGACGTAGCCGATGCGGGAGCGGAGGGTGACGTCGCCTGCGGGGTGGCCGAGGACGTGCAGGGTGCCGGTGACCTTTGCCTGGGTCCCCACGATCGCTCGCATCAGGGTGGATTTGCCGCAGCCGGAGGGGCCGAGGAGGCCGGTGATCTGGCCTTGGGGGACGGCGAAGTCGAGATTGCGGAGGACCGTGCGGGGGCCTCGGTTGACGGTGAGGCCCTGTGCGTGGATGGCGGGGAGAGGAGGGGAGCCGACGGGGGTGGGGGATTGGGGTGGGGGCTCCTTCGAGGAATAATTCATCATGCGATGAATATTGCGCAGGGCGGGTGAGGCGTCAAGCGATAGGGGCGGCGCGGGTTCGCGCGGTCCGGCGCGACGGGAGTGCGGAGGGGCGCGAGCGCACGGTGGGGTGATCGGAGGGTGAGGTTCCGGGGGTGTGCGCTTCCGTTGTGCAGCGGTGATCACGGAGAGGGGTGTGGAGACTGTTCGCTTTGAGTGACAATTAGTTGCGGAGCGTGGTCGATGGTTTTGGGCCACGCTCCGTCGCCCGGGGGATGTGTTGCGGTCTCCCTTTGTGAGTTCTCGTGATCACCGTCGGGTTCTTTTCCTGGCTCGGGACTCGCATCTCCTGTCGGGCACTCCTGTCGAACGTCGTCTGCCGGAGGTGCGTTCTCGTGCGTAACGCCTCAAGTCCATTTCGATCCCGGTCTCCTTATCTGCCTCTCCTTCGGGGGCCGAGGGCCGCGTTGTGGCGCGGGGAGTTGGCGGCTTCGGTCGTGGTGTTTCTCGTGGCGTTGCCGTTGTGTGCCGGGGTCGCGGTGGCCGCGGGGGTGCCGGCGGAGCTGGGGCTGGTCACCGGGATCGTGGGTGGGCTGGTGGTCGGGGCCCTGCCGGGGAGCAGCCTGCAGGTGAGTGGGCCGGCGGCCGGGTTGACCGTGCTGGTGTACGAGGCTGTGCGGGCGTACGGGTTATCGGCGCTCGGTGTGCTGGTGGTCGGGGCCGGAGTGGTGCAGCTCGGGTTGGGGGCGTTACGGCTGGGGCGGTGGTTCCGGGCCGTGTCGGTGGCCGTGGTGCTGGGGATGCTCGCCGGGATCGGGCTGGTGCTGGTGGCGGGGCAGGTGTACGCCATGGGGGATGTGGCCGCGCCCGGTGGTGGGGGGATCGGGAAGTTCGTGGGGCTCGGGTCGTTGCCCGGTGCCGTCGATCCCGTGGCGCTCTCGATCGGGGGCGCCACCGTCGTCGTACTGGTGGTGTGGCCTCGGTGGCGATGGGGGGCGCGTTGTGTGCCGGCGCCGTTGGTGGCCGTCGGGGGTGCGGCCCTGGTGACCGGGGTCTTCGACCTGGACGTGCGGCGGGTCGAGGTGCGGGGGTTGTTGGAGGCCGTGCGGGTGCCGTCGGTCGATGACCTGGGGTTACTCGCCGAGATGGGGGCGGTCGGAACCGTTTTCGCCTTCGCGCTGATCGCTTCGGCCGAGTCGTTGTTCAGTGCGGCGGCCGTGGATCAGCTGCATGACGGCCCGAGGACCGATTACGACCGGGAGTTGGTCACCCAGGGCGCCGGAAACGTGGTGTGCGGGGCGCTCGGGGCGCTGCCCATGACGGCGGCGTTCGTGCGGAGCGGGGCTGAGGGTGCCCCCTGTGGGGGAGTGCGGGCGGGGGCGCGGACCAAGGCCTCACGGGTGCTGCATGGGGTGTGGTTGCTGGTGTTCGCCGCCCTGCTACCCGGGGCACTCGGCGTGATTCCCGTCGCGGCGCTGGCCGGACTGCTGGTGCATGCGGGATGCAGGCTCGTGCCCGTACGGGAGTTGGGGGTGCTGTGGCGGGGGCGGGATCGCGGGGAGGTGGTGGTCCTGGGGGCGACCGCCTTGGCGATCGTGGCCTGGAATCTGTTCGAGGGCGTCCTGGTCGGGCTCGCATTGGCCGTGGCCAAAACCGCGTGGGACATCAGCCATGTGCACGTGGAGATCGAGGACCGGGGGGATGCGGGGGTTGTGGTGCGGGTGGCCGGGGCCGCGACGTTCTTGCGGTTGCCGAAGTTGCTGGACTCGTTGGAAGGGGTGCCTAGGGAGCGGGGTGTGCAGCTGGAGCTGAGCGGGCTGTGGCATGTGGATCATGCGTGTGCGGCGGCTTTGGAGGCTTGGGGGGCGGGGTTGGTTGTGGATCAGGAGGAGGAGAGGGAGGAGCGGGAGGAGGATGCGCGCAAGAGAGGGGACGCGGACTCGAGCGCGGATGCGGATGCGGAGAGAGGAAGGGGGGTGGGTGAGGGGAGATGTCTGGGGGATGGGGTTCAGGAGGGCCGGCTTGAGGAGGGGCTGGCTCAGGAGGCGCTGGTTCAGGGGCGGATGGCCAGTAGTAGGTCTACGTCATAGGTCTCCTCGATTGTTTCGGTGGGGAAGAGCTTGCGGAGGTGGGCTCGTTCCTCGGTGAGGAACTCGGTGGTGGCATCTTCGCCGAGGACCAGGAACGCCGAGTGGCTGGCGATGTTGGCCAGGTGGGTGTCCAAGGAGACCTTGCGGCTCCAGCGGACCTGGCGGCGGGTGAAGTCGAGGTGGCCGGCGGTGTCGGTCAGGGCGGCAGCCGCTCCGGAGCCGCTCTTCGCGATCGGGGTGTCGGGGTCTACGCCGAGGAATTGGTGGATACGGGTGGTGGCGTCGGCGATCCAGGGGACGTCGACGGCGTCGGTGTTCCACCAGAGGGCGAGTGCGCCGCCGGGGCGGAGTACGCGGAGGGCTTCCGGGACCGAGTGGGTGGGGTCGGTCCAGTGCCAGGACTGGGCGTAGGTCAGGAAGTCGGTGGAGGCGGTGGCGAGGGGGAGGGCGTTGCCGTCACCTCGGACGAGGGGGATGTGGGAGTGGGTGCGGAGGAGCTGGGCGGCCATTCCGGCGCCGGGTTCCACGGCGAGGACGTGGGCGCCTCGGGTGTGGAGGAGGGCGGTGGATATTCCGGTGCCGGCGCCTACGTCGACGGTGCGTGAGCCCGCGAGGGGGCGGGCGGCTAAGGCTTCGATGGTGTCGAAGAGAGTGGGTGGGTAGGAGGGGCGGTTCGCCGCGTACTGGGCTGCGGCGGTGTTGAAGGAGTGGGCTCGGGTGGTGTGGGAGGGGTGGGGGCGTGAGGTGGTCATGGGCACCATGGTGGCTTGGTGGGGTGGCGCTGGGGAGGGGTTCGTCGCCCCCGCCGCCCTTACCCTCCCCCTCCCCAGGGGTTGCCGCCCCTTCGACCCCGCGGGCGCGGGAGAGGCTCGGGGGGTGTGGGGGCGGGTGCGGGTGGTTCGTGGTTGCTCGCGCAGTTCCCCGCGCCCCTTAAAAGCGGGGCGCTGGGCCGGCCCCCGGACCGCCTAGGTCCGGCGGCGCTTCGCCGGGTTGCGGGTGCGCTTGGCTGTGCGACGGTCGTACTGCTGGCGGGCCGTGGTGTATTCCTCGCGGTGGAGGGACTCCCCTGGGGCCTCCTTCAGGGAGCGGAGGAAGTAGGCGGTCAGGGAGCCCAGGAAGCCGATGGTGAGGAGGCCTCGTAGGGAGGACTGGCGGGCCGGGTCGGGGCGTTTGGTGAAGGAACCCCAGGTGTGGCCGAAGGCCAGGGCGCTGCAGGTGGCGAACATGATGACGACCAGGATGCTGACGAAGCCGCCGACGGCGGCCAGTTGCAGGCCCTCGTAGGCCAGGCGCAGCACCAGGCCCAAGATGACCAGGGCGACGAGCGAGCCGGCGGTGACGGTCGCGCGGCGGGCCGGGTAGTTGCCGTCGTGGTTCAGCCAGGTCGTCCCGAAGAAGCGGATGGCTTCCGGGCGAGGGCCCGTAGGGGTCGCCTGAAGTGCCGGGGTCGCTTGGAGCTCCTGCGGCTCTTGCGGCTCCTGCTCCTGTTCCTGGTCCGCCTGGGTGTTCTTCGGTTTGTCGCTCACGGGTCGATTATGGCTCCGGGGTGGGAGCGGCTTCACGGCGGCACCGGGAGGCCTGGCGGTGATACCCGGCGGGGGCATCGGGCGGCCTCGCAGGGATACCAAGCGGCGGTGCCAGGCGGCCTCAGGCGATACCCGGCGGCTTCGCGGCTGCACGAGGCAACCTCTCGGTGATACCGGGCGGCCTCGCAGGGATACCAAGCGGCGGTGCCAGGCGGCCTCAGGCAATACCCGGCGGCGTCGGGCGGCCTCGCTGTGGCGCTGAGCGCCCTCGTCCCCGGGCCGGGCGGCGATACCGGCGCGGCGCCCTGCTGCTGGGGATTCC
>NZ_JBHVDX010000327.1:0-7968 GCF_042802555.1 Streptomyces sp. NPDC057474
GTTCATCCCCACGCAGATGACCGCGGACGGCCGGGCGATCGGTGCGCCGAGCCGCTGCCCGTCGCGCTCGACACGCGGAAGTTCACCCGCGCGCACCGCGGCGGCGACGCGGCCCGGGAGGGCGGCGGGTCGGTGGGTGCCCAGCGGGCGGTGTAGACACCTCAGGCGCCTAACTCGTCAAGCGGCGGGCCTCAGCCCGCTGTGTAGCCTGTCGATCTGTTCGAACGGGATGAGGGTGGGGCATGGAGACGCTGGTGGAAGGGGCCGTCACGGAGGCACTTCGTGACGGGGGTGACGATGCGATCCGCCTGTATGCCGCCGCCTGCGCCGAACGTATGGCGCCACTGTTCGTGGGCCTGCGGGCGGGCGCGCCGGGGCGGGAAGCCGACCTGGACTTCTATGCGGAGTCCGTACGCGATCTCTGGCATGCCGACCGGCCGCTCGCCAACGCCGCCGAGGGCGTGCGCCAGCTGGAGCGGTTCCCAGAGCTTCAGCCGAACGAGGAGGGGATCACCGATGTCGCCGACACCTACGCCTTTGTCGCGGAGCATGGCCCGTACCAGCTCCAGAGCGACCGGAAGGGAGACCTCGGCCCCGTCGTGGTAGCCGGCGAGGTCGGGCGGGAAGAGCCCGCCGAGGCCATGTCTCCCATCCGACGGCTCCACGCCGAAGTGGACGAAACCGGTGACTGCGGGCTCGCGGATCTCCAGCCGATCGATGCCCGAGGCCTCCGCGAAGGCGGCGATCGCCGCGAGGTACGCGGCTTCGACCGGCCCATGGTCACTGACCGCCTCCTCGGCACCAGTGTAGTGGCTGTGTTCGTCACGGTCGGCGGGGTCGTACTTGGTGATCCGGTAGACGAAGGACGGCGGCACGTTGCTCCCTGCGCGGTCAAGCGGGGTGCCAGCGCAATTCCCCGGCCTGAACGGATGGTCGACGATCGAGTAGAAATGGGCTTTCCAGTGCTGGGTATCAGCTGCTGAGGTCGAACACGCCCCAGGTTGTGAACGGCTCGGCCTGGACGTAGGTCCTGTTTCCTCGGCAGACAACCCGCCGACGACCGGGGGCAGAGCCATCGGGCAGGGTGAGCAGCCCGACGTCCGTTGACTCGACGGATGTTTCGATGATCTCTCCGTGGGCAAGTCGGTCCCGCTCCTCGCCGTAGCCGCCGTAGAAGGCGACCCGCTCACCGTGGACGGCCACCGCTTTGGCGCCCCGTACGCGGTTCGCCCACACCCTCACGGGCCGATCGGTGCGGTCGGGGCGTATCTCGACGAGCGGGAAGTCCGTGTATGGGCACGCCCAGGCGGTGGTGCCCGACACGTTCAGGGCGTAGCAGTCGAAGAGACCGGGGATGCGGGCGTCGTCTGACGTCCAAGCGAGTCGGCCCGTGCCGCTCCAGCAGCGGATTCCCACCGGGTTCTCGTCGAAGTGCCCTACCCAGATACGGCTGGCCTCGTCCACGAGCAGGTGCTCGATGGCGTCTCCGACGGAGAAGGACGATGTCTCACGGCCGAGCGCGTCGAAGACCTGGACCTGGTTCGCGTCCTCGTATCGGCGGACGCGAGACGCGGCGACGACAAACCCGCCGTCGGGCAGGCGGTCCAGGTGCGGCCAGCGGGCCCGCACGGCGCTCAACTCGGTGAGTTCGACGTTGCCGCCCGGATCGACGGAAACGACCAGCGCGTCAAAGGGCAGGACATCGCCGCCGGGCTGCGGAGCGCGTTCGGCAAGCAGCCAGTGGGCGGCGCCGAAAACGTCGACGGTACTGGTCAGGACGTGGCGGTCGTGGTGCGCCTGGGGCAGGTGGGCGTAGGGAACAAGGACGGTCTTCTGCACGGTGAGCTCTCCTGAGTGGGCGGTCGGTCACGGCCATCGGGCACTGCGGTGCGGCGATCGGCGGCGCGCGAGCGGTGGAGAGCAGAGCGGGGCGCCTAGAGGGCATGGCCCTTTCTGGTCGTCATGAGGTGATCCTGGTCGACATCCGACCTAGGGACAAGCCATTTCGGGTGTAACTGAGCGCTCCAGTCGGCACCGTTCGCCAACTGGAGCGCCCAGTCGGGTGTCAGCAGAACCAGACGACGAGGCGTACGTTTTCCCGGCCGTGGACCTCGCTGAGAACAGACATCACGCGCCAGACCCGACCCCAGTCGGTGTCGGTCCCCGCAGCTGCGGCGCGGCTTCGTGTGCCGGAGGCGTCTGTCTCCTGCCAGTCGGTGGCCTCGAGCTCAGCCCAGGTCAGCCAGGTGGTTCCGTGCACGTGGTCCGGGCCGCCGTAGGCCAAGAAGTCCCTGCGCAGTCCATCCGAGGCGTCATGTGGGAAGCCGCGCCCTTCGGCCAGGGGCCGGAAGCCAAAGAAGTTGCGAATGCCGAAGAGACAGGCCAAGCCGTCGTAGGCGTTGCCCCTGTTGAGCAGGAAGAGGTCGATGCCGGCTTCCCATACCGAGTCCTCGTCCTCCGGTCCCCACAGCCGGGCCCCCGGCCGACACTCGATCACTCCGCTGACATCGGTTGACATGCCCGCGATCCTGCCCCGTGCCCCACAGTCGCTGCATGCGCATTTCGCTTCGGCATAACGCGCGACTACGCCTGATCCGTAGATGCAGGCAGTCGGAGATGAGCTCCGTGCCAACTGAGCTGCCATCTGGGCCCAGGTAGGCACCACGGAGCCTGTGAGCCGGGCAGCTTGCGCGGAACAAGCGCCAGAGGGCGGAGGGGGACGGGCAGGGGCGAAGGCACCGATCGGACAGCGGCTCATGCCATGGTGACGTCCATGCCACCCTCGGCCAGGGTTTCAAGGACTGCGGTGAACAGGTCGTAGGGCTGGCCGTCCGGTGTGAGGGCGTGGGACAGGTGCTCGCGCGCGGTCGCGGCGTCTCGCCAGAGCAAGGCGGCGGGGGCGGTGTAGCCGAAGGTGCCGCGCAGGCAATCGTCGAGGGCGGCGAGGCAGCCGCCGAAGTAGCCGCCGGGTCCGTTGACCGCCTCGCCGAGCGCCAGATAGAGAGCTGGTTCGTCGGTGATGTACCGGCCGTCGAGTTCGTAGGCGTGGCCGGCTGGCCGGTCACGGTGGGATCGTCGGCAGGCCCGCTCGCGCACAAGGTCATGCCAGGCCCCGCGGCGGCGGGTGTCGAGGCTGGCCCAGGTGTTCACGGCGGCCGGTGGTCCAGCGAGCCACCGCTCCCAGATCGGCCGAGCGTATTCGGGGACCGGTGTGAAGCGGCCTCCGTCGAGCTCAAGGTCGATCAGGTCCGCCCCGCACGAGGATGGGCGCCAGGCGCTGATCGTGGCCCACAGCAGCCGATCGGTGAGCAGCTCGCCTCGGCCGTCCCGTATCTCCAGCGCGGCCTCCCCCAGATCCAGCGCCCGCCGGGTGCCCTTCGTCAATGCCGCCCTGAGCTGATCACTCTGCGCGAGCCCTCGCAGGACAATTGGTGCAGGCATCTGGTCGGGCGACAGGATGCGGGTAAATTCCCGGCAGGAGCCCAGCCAGCGATGCCCGTCGTGCACGCGAACGCGACCCCTGTACCCCTCGAGCGGACCTTCGTAGTCGTCCAGGCCGGTGAGCACCAGACTGTCCGTCCCGGGGGGGCTGCCCCAAACTCTCCGCGTCCTCCAGCAGCCAGGCATCGAATGCCTCGTCCTCCGGCACCAGCCACACCCTGCTGCCAGCCCAAGCGGGCACGCCGGATCCCTCCGGAACCCAGCCGAACAGCTCGTACGTCCCGCGCTGGGATTCTCCGAACAGCCCCTCCACTTCGGCGCAGACGCCCCAGACATGACCGCGCTCCGTCTCGGTCAGCGCGTAGGGCGCGCTCCCGCGCGCCTTCTCGTCTTCATGCACAGCGGAAATCATGCCGCGACCACGTTCGGACGACGAGGCCAGGGCCGCAGGGGGCCGTTCCTGGCTGACGGCGCACGTGTCGGTGTCAGTGGGCACGACTCGATGTCATCTATCTCGAAAAGTCACACAGGTGTGACTGAGCGCCGTACTTGGCCGGTCTGGCCAAGTACGCCGCTCAGTGAGGTGCGTCAGCAGCGAGCCAGGTCGTCGGGAGCGGCCGACGGGGTCACTGCCCGGTCGTTCCAAGGGTCTGGTCGGCCGTTGCGAAGCGGTGCTCCGTCGGCTTCAGCACGTCGTAGAGGTAGCCGAAGTACTCCGTTTCCGCCGTTCCGGTGAGCACCGCCAGTAGGAAGGCGACGCACCCCATGTCGTGGTGCTCCCAAAGGGGGCCGCGCCCCTCGTTGTAGAGCACGGTCCAGTCGTCGGGGTGCTGAACGGGCCGCACGAGCCAGTACAGGAACGCTCCCGTGCCCTCCTCGAATGCCCACGGCAGGATCCTCGCCCCCGCCTCCTGCAGGCCAGCGGGCTTGTCCTCGAACTCCCACAGGTCGGCCAGGATCTCGCGCCGTTCCGTCGTCTGCGCGTGCAGGTCACAGTCGTCGTAGGCGGAGTCGGGGACGAGCAGCCAGATCGTCTCGTCGAAGATGCCGTCGCCGTATGTCTCGACGAGCTGCTTGTAGTCGGCGGGCAGAGCCAGACCGAGGGTGCGCTCGGCTTGCGCCCAGTCCACCGCGGGTGGCGGATTGGCCGGCGGCGGGCAGAGGCGGACGAGCGCATCGAGGGTGACCATGGAACGGACGCTACCGGGACACCAGCCGGTACCCGTGGGAGGGTCGACAGGCCGGGCGAAGATCGGCAGCGGAACCCGGCCCAGGTACCGCTCGCCGGGGTGAAGACCTCGGCACGCCGGGAGCTGCGTCTGTCGGGTGGTCGATGAGCGCGCACTTGGCCGGTTGGGCCACCTACAGCACCCAGTCACAACAGGCTCGAACGTCAAGGGCAGTCCCCACTCACCTCGCGATGTTCGATTTATGTTCGATACATTGATCTTAGAGGTGCACCTGCAGCCCTCGAAGCACTGTGAGAGGCGGATGGTCATGCTGCTGCGAACGGCGTGCGTCTCGTGGCCCATGGCGACAAACCCGTCTGCAGCAGGGAAACGAGACACTCTGAGGCATCTGGAGAACCAAGGGAGCGCAGGGTGAACGCCATGAGCGGCCGCACGATCCTCAACCTCCGCTTCGGCCTCCCGCCCGACCACGATGCCGAGCTCCCCGAGCGGTTGCGCCGCCTGCTGGAGACCATCACGCCCCGTGTGGAGATGACCGGCCCGGACACGGCTGTCCTCGATCTCACTGGCGCGCTCCCCTACTGGAAACGTGACGCGCGCGGGCTGACCGCAGTGGTCCAACTCCGTGCGCTCGCCCACTTCGGCCTGCACACTTCGGCGGGGGTGGCCCCGAACCGGATGCTCGCCGCTATGGCCTGCGCGCTCGCCCCGCTGGGCCGGCGCACCGTCATCGACGACTCCCCCGCATCGATCACGGCGTTCCTGAGGCCCCGTCCGGTCCGGGAGCTGCCCGGCATCGGCGCGAAGGCGACCGCCACCCTCGCCGAGTACGGCCTGCACACCGTCGCCGACGTCGCCGACGTCCCCCAGTTCACTCTGCAACGCCTCCTCGGTGCCCGGGCCGGCCGCGCCCTCCACGAGCATGCCCTCGGCCGGGACACCACGATCGTCGACCCCACCCCCACACCGGCGAGCATCACTTCGACCGCGACGAACTCGACCCCGCCCAGCACCGACGCGCCCTGCTCGCCCTCGCCGACGACCTCGGCACCCGTCTCCGCGACTCCGGCCAGATCGCCAGCGGCCTGACCTGCACCGTCCGCTACGCCGACCACAGTTCTACCCGACGCAGCCGCACCCTGCCCGAAGCCACCCAGCACACCGTGCTCCTGGCCCGCGCGGCGTACACGCTGTACGAGTCCCTGGGGCTTCAGCGCGCCCGGGTCCGCGGTATCGCCCTGCGCGCTGATGCCCTCCGACCCGACGGCCGGGCCACCCGGCAACTCACCCTCGACGAAGGCGACGACAAACCGTTGGCGATCGAAGCCATCGCCGACCGCGCCCGGGCCCGATACGGGCAGCACAACGTGCTCTACCCCGCCGCCCTCGCGACCAACGCCTCGCCTCTCGCGCTCCGCAGGTCGGAACGTTCTGGCAGGACACCCCCGCCGTGACGGCGTCCTCGCCGATCCATCCGTCGGGCCCGTGAGACGAGCTCGGTCGGGTGAATTGGGCACTTGCTGAGAACCCCGCCGTGCACGAACACGTACTGACAAAAGTGGACCCGATCAGAGAAACGCACTTGTCCGAACCCGGCCTGCTCGTCATCGACGTGGCAGGCAAAGACGAGGACACCGTGCTCGCCTTCCAGAACGCGATCGCCCGAACATGGGCCTCGACCGTAGACCGCACTACCCGAGATGCAGGCCAGCCCGGCGTGCGGCTGCGCATGTATGTCGATATGAGGCAGGGCCTGGCGCAGGCTTCTCCGCCCGACTGCTCACTGGGCATCGGCACGCAATGAGGCCTGATCCGCCATATCAGCCGACTGCCTCTTCGGCCGGGGAAGTCTCCGGCCGGACGGCTGTCATGATCAGATCGCGCACGGGTGGCGGCCGCACCCCCGGCATCTCCAGGACGGGCCACTGACAGCCAAGCACCAGCCCGTCGAGCACTGCGTACATCTGAAGCTGAAACAGCAACACCAGCGCCGAGACCGCGCCGCCGGAAAGCGACCATCGTCGCTCGCGCAGCGTATCCAGGACAGACATCCCGGACAGCAGCCCCTCCCGTTTCGCCACTCCGTCACGGCTTCGCCGGGCTGTCCGGCATCCAGCTCGGCCGCAACTCGCTCGCACAGGCCAAGGGCCCACTCACGCACCTGCAGGGCCGTGCGCCAGCCGACCGCGAGGCTTCCAGCGATGCCGGGACGGTTCGTCAGGCGTCGACGAAGTTGGTCAGGATACAGCCGCCGACGAGCGCGTCCTGCGTCGTAGAGTTCGGCGGAGTCGCGTAGTTGGGCGCACAGTTCAGACCGAGCATGCCCAGAGACAGCATGTCCCTCTCGTCGCTGTCCGTTGCGTAGATACGTGCGGCGAAGTTCTGGCCGACGAACCAGCGCGTTCGCACGTCCCCCTCGCCCGCGGCGAGATCGGCCTCCTGGCGAGCCTTGAACGCGGACTCGAACCGGGCCATGTCGCTGACGACCACCAACGCGTGGCCAGGGCTGGCCGCGCCGTCGATCCCGTCGCACGTCGCGCGTTCCTTGATGCCCCACTCGGCGTTCGTCTTCGCCATCTCGGCCACCGCGCTGTCCGGCGAGGAGCCGTCGATGTCACCGAAAACCGTGTCCTCCGGCTCCGTCGACTCGTACTCGCACGTCGTCACGTTGCTGATCAGCCGTATCAGCTCGTCCGCGCCGGCCACCTTGGCGAGTGTGGCTTCCACACCACCGTCCACTCCTGTGGTGCCGTCGCCGTCCGTCCCGCTTCCGGCCTGCCCTCCGTTCTTGCCCGTGGCCGCCTGACTGCTCTGACTTTCGGACGGACTGTCACCGTCGTCACAGGATGTGGCCGTGAGAGCCAGGAGGACGGCGGCGGCCGCAACGGCCTGCTTGGTGCGCATCGGGGGACCCTTACGTGAGGTCATACAGATGAGTGGGACCCCCCGGAACCTAGCCGAAACGATCATAGAACAGCAAAGGAATGCCGCCCAAGGCGCGCCCGTCCTTCTCGATAGGGCACCCGGGATTACCTCGGCGGCAGCCCGCGCGGGCCGCGGCGGCGTCTGAGCTGCGTGCAGGCCCGGCCGACCCGGTCGATCCATCGTGAGCAGCAGGTAGTGAACATCTGGCCGGGTGCGATGTGCCAGAGCGCTTCGTCCCGTTTCCGTACCTGCTCGGACGGCTGCTCGTTGACGCGAACGATGTCGCTCTCGGCGAGGCGCAGTTCAACGTCGGTGCCTAAGACCGACCGGCAATAGGCGGCTGCTGTAGGCCCAGCCGGCGGGGTCGATGCAGTGCGGGCACGGGTCCACGTGATCATGGAGTTCTCTACGC
>NZ_JBHVDX010000328.1:0-7933 GCF_042802555.1 Streptomyces sp. NPDC057474
AGTCCACACAACTCACGATGATCAACGGTGGCCGCACCCGTCTCCGCACCGGCCCCGACCAGCAAGATCACGATCTACAGCTGGAGTACTAGGCGACTACGCCGACAGTGTTCGCAACGAACCTGGGGTGAAATTTGCCTCCGAGTACACATCTCCTTCAGGTGCGAAGTACTACGGCCGCAATAAGCATGCCCAGCAGGCAGAGGGGCCGTTGGCGGATGCACTCGATCGGGCAGGCCACCATGGAGGGTGCGCGGAGGTGCACTGTCTAATTCAGGCGCAGGCGGCGGAGGGGCCCGAGGCCATCAGGGGTGGAACCATGCAAACAGTAAGGACACGGAATAACTCCATGCCGACATCGAATACGGATGGGCATGGTGACCCGGCTCACCCCTGCGGCCGTTGTGGCCGACTGCTGGAAGACCTGGAGATCAACTGATGCCCCTGATTCGCTTCGACTCGCTCAGCGAGGATCTGCTTGGGGCGCTTGGTGCGTCCGGATGGAGCGCGGGCAGGAAGGTTGACGTTGGCCAATGGGTGAAGCCGTTGGAGGGTGAAGGGTACCGATCCCATCCATTGGCAGAGGAAATCCTCGCGGCGGTGGGAGGGCTTTCGATCCAGCCGGTCAATCGTATTGGCCCGAACTTCAGTAATGACGAGCCTTACAATTTCGACCCCTTCGCCGGTGGATCAGGGCAGCGTGATCTAGCCGCAGAGGTAGAGGGCGTTCTCGGTGGGGAGTATTTTCCTATTGGCGAGTGGCTCAGTTACTCAAGCGTATTCGTGGAGGCTGGAGGGAGGGTGGTTGCTGCTGGCATGGGTTGGATCTGGGACCTTGGTTCAACCTTTGAAGAGTCTTTGGAGCTGGCAGTCTGCGCGAACCGCCCGCTGACCTGCCTGCACTCCGATCCGGGACTCGATCCTTGGCCGCCGGATGATTCCCGTTAGCGGATCTCGACCACGTCGAAGGTTGTCTGGCAAGGGTCCTGTCCGGGGTGCCGACAGTGGTTGACGGCAACGGGGACACAGTGGTGTCCGCAGTCGCTTGGGCGGTCAGGGGTGGTCGAGCGCATTGCCGAGCGCGGCCATCGCCTCTCACCGAACTGACGGCGGCGCGGACGTGGAGCCGCTGACTCAGGACGGCGCGGGCGGCTGGTGAGAGGCGGGCAGTGGCCTGTTGGAGGTCACCTACAACTCGACCCCAACACCTCGTTGCGCCGCTCAGCGACGCCCTCGGTGGCCAGCCGGTGGCCGGACGCCTTTGGACGACGTCACACCAGGCGGCACGGGACAACCGGCTGCACATGCTCTGATCAGGCAGAACGTCACTGGGCAGCACGACGAAGCACCACGCAACACGATCCCTCACGGTCTCGTAATGCGTAGGTCTCGGGTTCGAATCCCGAAGGCGGCTCTATGGTGAACCCCAGTCATGCCTCTGACCTGGGGTTTCTTGTTTCCGTTGACCTTGGAATCCGGGCTAATCGGACACGTGTGGTCTACGCATCGTAATGCGTAGGTCTAAGGTGCAGCTTCTGTAGTGATGTCCAAGGGTATGGTCCCTGAGCTGGGCTTTTGTGGTGAAGACGGCGTTAGCTGATGGGCTGTCAAGGATCAAGTGCGGCCAATGTGCGGCCATGCGTGCAGCAATTGTGCTGGGGTGGCCATCGGGAGTCATTCTTCTGGGCTCAGTGTTGGCGGATGGCTTGTAGGTACTTGACAACCAGGCGGAGGGGTCCCGTCCCGCCATGGCGCCGGATCGCCGCCCTCACGGACGCTTCCGGCTGGGCGTCGTACGATCCCGCCCAGGATGCCCAGGATGCCCAGGGAGCGACGTGGGCGCAGGAGCGGGACGCGCGGCGGCAAGGGATTCCTGGACCGGCACGCCGTGTGGGCGAAGGAGTGCTGGGACGCGAAGGACTAACCACGGGCGTAGGTCTGGGTGCCTGCGGACACAAGCTGGCGCCTGCGTGCCATCGCGGCCAGGGCGAGCCGGACGGTCCGGCCTCCCTCCTTCCCTTTGTAGATGTCCGCCGTGGACGCGATGTTCGTGATCGTCGTCAGGAGTTGGTCGGAGGTGAAGCGGAGCGACGTGCGGGCGGCTTCCAGCAGGTCTCGTCGGCGTTCGGCTTCGGTGGCCTCGGCTGACGCCTTCCGGTCGGCTTCGCCGCGTCGCGCGGCCTCGGCCCGGTTGGCTTCGGCCAGGGCAGCGGGCCCACCCGACAAGGAGGAGGCTGATAAGCGGCGCAGCCTCTCCAACACGTTGCCGGCCGTGGGGCGGCCCTGCGGGGCGCGGAAGGGGCACTCGGTGATCAGCGCTGCCAGAAGGGGAGGAGCAGTGGTGAGGGGCGCCGGGGTTCCGTGCAGGTGCTGCTCGTAGAAGTCGTGCTCGTACGGTCCGGTGAAGGGCATGGTGCCCTCCAGCAGCTCGTGCGCAAGGACACCCAGGGCGTACATGTTGCTCGCGCTCGTGGCCCGGTCGCCCTTCCAGCGCCCGGGGAGTCGTTCGCCGACGCGGTAGAGGAGTTCGGTGCCGCGCCTGCCTGCCGGGCCAGGGAAGGTGCGCCCCGGGATGCCGGGCGGCGCAGCGAGTGCCTGGTGCAGCGGCATGCGAGACGTGCGGGTGGGATCGCTCGATAGCATGCAGCGCCCGCTCGGCCGATACGCGCCGCTGATCATGTTTGAGGAGCCTTTGTGTCCAGCCGTGTCCAGCCGGTGCACCCTGGCGATCCTCGCCGCATAGGCCCCTACCGCGTCATCGGGCGGCTCGGGACGGGCGGCATGGGCTCCGTGTATGCCGCGCTCGGTTCCTCCGGGCTGCAGGTAGCGGTCAAGGTCGTCCACCCCGCGCAGGCAGCAGATGAGGAGTTCCGGGCCCGTTTCCGCCGGGAGGTGCGACTCTCCCAGCGGGTGGCGGGCCCCTGTCTTGTGCCCGTGCATGATGCCGACACCGACGGCCCCGTTCCGTGGCTGGCCACTCCGTTCGTGCCCGGCCCCACCCTCGACCAGCATCTCGCCGCGAACGGCGCCCTGGACGGTGCCCGCCTGTACGCGCTGGCCGCCGGAACCGCGGCCGCGCTCGCCGCGGTGCACAAGGCGGGCATCGTCCACCGGGATGTGAAACCCCAGAACGTCATCCTTGCCCCGGCCGGCCCCCGGCTGCTGGACTTCGGCATCGCCCACCTCCTCGACGGCACCTCGGTGACCCGCACCGGGGTGATGACCGGCACCCCGGGCTGGATCAGTCCGGAGCACTACCGCACAGGTGAAGTGGGCCCCGCAGGGGACATATTCGCCTGGGGCGCCTTGATCGCCTACGCCGCCACCGGCCGCCTCCCCTTCGGCACTGGCGCCCCCGATGCCGTGGCCTTCCGCGTTCTCTCCGCCGAGCCGGACCTGAGGGGCACACCCGAGGCCCTGCTGCCGCTGGTTGTGCAGGCACTCGCCAAGGAACCCGACGCCCGGCCGACCGCCGCCGAACTCCGCGACGCCTGTACAGCGCTGCTCGCCGCGCAGGCCACGGCCGCCACTCCGCGCGATCGGGAGCAGGCGACCCTGGTGTCCGATCTGGTGAGCGCCCACTGGGACCTGCCGCCCGAGGACGGCGCCGCCTGGCCCACCGCTGCCCGGAACCGCCGCGTCAAGGTACTGGCCGTGGTCGTTGCCGTCGCGGCTGTTGCGGGCGGCGTCGGCGGAGCAATCGCCGCATCATCAGCGTCCACACCCCCGCAGGGCCGGGAAACGGCGACGTCCAGCAGCCCAACAAGGGCCGTCAGCGCCCCGCCCGCAGCGGAGTCGGCCCGCAACGGCGAGGGGGACTCCGCGTCGCCGACGCCCTCCCCCGTTACGCCCTCCCCCGTTACGCCCTCGGCCGTTTCCGCAGAAACCCGCACGCCGTCGCCGACGTCCCCCTCACCGTTGCAGCCCCCGCCGTTCACTTACCTGCCGGACCAGTTGGACTGCGCGCCCCGGAAAGAAGCAGAAGTCGACGGGGCCTGGCAGTACTTCTCCCCCGGCGACGTCCGGGCCGGAGACGCAGTGGAACTGACCCTGCGCAACAAGTACGGCAACATCGAACCCGTACAGACCGAGATGCCCGTCCTGGCCCGCATCTACATGCCCGACGGCACCTCACGCCTGGCACGAACAACCGTGTACTCCGACAATCCGGCCACCGCGGTCTGGCCCGGAGACTTCCCAGGAGCCGTCGCTGACTACCCACCGGGCACATACACCGTGGTCTGGTCCGTCGGCGACGGCTCACAGCGCTTCATCACCTGCACCGGGTTCGCTGCGCAATAGCCACCTGCTCCCCAGCAGCGGCCGCGTCCTGTTGATCGCCGGTATCATCACCCACCCGCCACAACCGCGCTGATCACAGTCGCTCAGGCTCGCCCGCCGTCGTGACGGGTGAGCCCGAGGACGAGGGGAGCCTCGCCCAGCGGGCCGTCAGCGATCCAGAACCGGTGGGCAGACAAAATCGTGTGCAGTGCCTGGTTCATGGCAGCCTGCTGGGCATCGCACAGCCCTACGGGCAGGTGGCGAGCGGCCGCCGGGTCCTGCTGCCACACCAGGCGCAGCGCGCGGCGGCCCTCCGGAACCAGGGCCACGCCCGTCTCCTCCCCGTCTGCGGCCGCCTCGATGTTGTACGGCGGCAGGCCGGCCAGCAGTACAGCCTCGAGGACTGCCCGCGCCAGTTGCTCCTGCGTCTCGGTGAGCGCTACGCCGTCCATCACGGCCCTGGGCGCGAAATGGCGTGCCTGCTGCTCGTAATTCCCGCCGCGTGGGTCCATGACGTTGCTCCCGCTTCCCGTCCGACGGGCGGCCCGCCTGTCGCCTTGATGTGTCCACGTCTTTCCTCTCAGTGAGTCAGGAGTGCTTCTCGATCCGTCGTCGGCGGTCCGTCCGGACCAGGCCGCCGGAGACCGGTGTGGTGCCGAGGTCGCTGTCGCCGTCCTCGTGGCGTAGCACCCAGTCGTCGAGGTCGAGGGCCGTTTCCAGCGGTTCCCTGGCCATGCAGACGCGTAACCGGGTCACCTCACCGGCGGCTCCGATCCCTTCTGGGAAGAGCAGTCCTTCCCGGAAGCCGGCCTCGGCCATCGCGAAGCGCACTCGCGCGGTTTGCGGAGACACCTCCAGGACATCACCGATGAGCTGCCAGTCGGCGCCGCCCACGCGCTCGAACACGGCCGCGGCTTCGAGAAACCGCTGCGCGGCCGAGAACACTCGGGCGGCATCGGCCAGCATGGCGCCCGGCGAACGGGTGGTGCCGTCGGGTTGCAGCTCGTGCTTGCCGATCGGGACGGCGGCGCGCGCGCGTTCGGCCACCTCGCATGCCTCGTAGGCCATCACCAGTCTCGCGCGAGCGGCATCCGTGTACGGTGCGGTGGCTCCGGTGTCATTTTCGGTCATGTCAGTCAGCCTCAGCTCCGACGACGGGGGCTGATCACCGCGGCTCTCCGCGTGGTCAGCCGCGCAGGAAATACAGGACGGTCATGATCACGGCTGTGCTGAGAATGACGCCCCGCAGCAGCCGGGCGGGGAGACGGCGGGCGAGGTGGGCGCCAGCGAAGCCGCCTGCCACCGCGCCGACCAGCATGCCGGTGAGGAGAAGCGGCGCGCTCAGCGTGTCCGAGGCGATGAGGAACAGCACGGTCGCGCTGAGATAGATGGCGGCGAGCTGCGCGATCCGCATCGGGTTGCTGACCGCGGCGTCGAGGCCGAGGCCGATGCTCCACAGGGCCAGCATCATGATGCCTACGGCACCACCGAAGTATCCGCCGTACACGGCGAGGACGAACTGGCCGATCAAGACGGCTCGGGAACTCATGCCGACCGAGCGGCCGAGCACGCTGTTCAACGCCTTGGAGAGGTTGCGGCCGAAGGCGAGGATCACCGTGGCGAAGGCGAGCAGCCACGGCGCCGCGGCGTCGAAGGACGATGCAGGCAGCGCCAGCAACAGGCTGGCACCGACTCCGCCACCGATCACACTGACCGCTGTCAGCGCCTTCGTGGATGTCGTCCCGACCGGGGTGAGTTCGCGTCGGTAGACCCACGCGCTGGCCACGGCCCCGGGTACGAGGGCGACCCGCGACAACGCGTTCGCCGTCACCGGTGACAGGCCGAACGCGACGAGAACGGGCAGCGCCACGAACGTCCCTCCACCGCCGATGGCGTTCAGCGCTCCGGCGGCGGCACCGGCCAGCAGGACAAGCAATATCTCGGACACACGCCGAGCATCACCCCGTCACCAGCTGGTCCACAATGTGTAATCGACGCACCCAGCCTAAGGCTGATCCGTAGGCTGGGGCGGTGCGCTATGACTTGGACGACCTGCGGCTCTTTCTCCACATCGTGGCAGAGGGGTCGATCACGGCGGGGGCTCACCGGATGCACCTGAGCCTGCCTTCGGCCAGCGCCAGGGTGCGCTCGCTGGAGCGGCACGCCGGCGTGCCGCTGCTGATCCGCGGCCGGCGGGGCGTGCGGCTCACGCCGGCGGGGACGACTCTGGCCCGCCATGCACGCGACGTGCTTGACCGGACCGCGCGGCTCGAAAGCGCGGTCGCGAGCTACAGCCGGTCCCCGACGGCTCCGCTGATCCTGCTGGGGGGCGGTTCCGCGATGCATCGGCTCGTGCCGCAGGCCCTGGTCTCGTTCCTCCGCGCACACCCGGACGTCGACGTCCGGGTGTCCGAGAGCCGCACCCCGCAGACCGTGCGCATGCTCGCCGACGGCGAGGCGGACCTGGGAGTCGTCCTCGACGACGAGGCCCGCGACTGCGGCTTGCACCTGGAGCCCCTAGGTGACGACTCCCTCGTCGTGGTCGGCCAGGCCGGAGGGGTCCTCGCCGGGCGGACCGCGCTGACCTACGGCGAGGTCGCCGAGCACCCTCTCGTCGGGCTCGACGCCGACTCCTCGCTGCGCCGCTGGATCGAGAAGCACCTGGGGCCACACGCTCCGGTGGTCCGTTACCGCACCACCGTCGCCAACCTCAACGTGCTGGTCGCCCTCGTTGTCGCCGGCGTCGGGCTCGCCGTGGTGCCGCGCCGCGCCATCGACCTCCACCAGCCACTCGACATCTGCGAACTGCAGGACCCCTGGGCCCGCCGCCACCATCTGCTGGCCTGGGGCGTCAAGGGCCGGGCCTCGCCGACGGCCATTGCGGCGCTGGCCGAGCACCTGCGCCAGGCGGCACTCTCCGAACCTTCCTCCCGCAACGCACACGGAGACCTCGTCGGGCGGCGGCCCTTCCCCGACGGCTGATCCAACCCTTGCTTGGGCACAGACGTTCACATCAGCAGCGTGGGGACCACCTGGTCCCGCAAGACTCTCGGTCGAACAGGACGCTGAGATCGTGGCCTCCACTGCCCACAAGGGCACGGGCCGGGATCGGGCCGCTGTCCGCATCGGCGAGGACTTCACCGAACCGATCAACCAAGAAGAGACGGACGAGAACGGTGACCCCCTGCCCGGAGACATCGACGATGCCGAAGCGTCCACACCAGTTCTGGAACTATTTCAACGGGAGGCTCGGCAATGGCTGATTGAGGGGCCCTGCGCTTCTCGGACAGCGATGTTGAGGGTTCTGCCTATGCCGCTGCCTTCAACTCCTCGTACTCGGCGTTGACTTCTGCGGGAGTCTTGTAGCCGAGTCCGGAGTGGAGGCGCTTTCGATTGTAGAACATCTCGATGTAGCGGACGATAGCCCGGTGGGCGTGTGCGCGTGTTGGGAACGTAGTTCGGTGCACGAGTTCGTTTTTGAGGGCGCCGAAAAATGATTCAGCCATCGCATTGTCCCAGCAGACACCGGTGCGGCCGACCGACGCTCGCAGGCCCAATGAGGCGCCCCGAAGTTCTCGGACAGCGGTCCCCATAGGATCGAAGTCCAGAACGACGGAGAGAGCACGTGGCACAGAAGCGTAGGAAGTTCAGT
>NZ_JBHVDX010000329.1:0-7896 GCF_042802555.1 Streptomyces sp. NPDC057474
GTCCGGTACAGCGCTGCCGTCGGCGGGGATGTTCCCGCGACGGCAGCGCTGTACCCATCCGGACTACGTGGTGTCCAGATGCCATCAGGCCCTCCGTCAGCCGAAGGCGAGCTTCGCCGTCCTCCAGTCGCTGTCGGCGCTGATCACGGTGGTGGCGGTTCCGATGGTGCCCGCCCCACCCGCGTACAGCTTGATGCTGCCGGCGCTCGCCAGCCCAGATCGAGGCCCACCACGCCGGTGAACCTCATCCACGGCACACCGGACACCGGACGTGGCGTATCCGCTTGCTGGCGTACAACCGCCCTCTCCGGTGCGTGACCTGAGAGGGCGGTTGAGGAGCCGAGTGCGGCTGCGGTCGGCTACGCGCCGTGGCGCACCGGGATGGTCAGGATCGTGGGAGATGGTTCCACTGCGCTGAAGAAGTCGTTGCCCTTGTCGTCGACGACGACGAACGCCGGGAAGTCCTCGACCTCGATCTTCCAGACGGCCTCCATGCCGAGTTCCTCGTACTCGACGACCTCGACCTTCTTGATGCAGTCCTGCGCGAGCCGGGCCGCAGGACCGCCGATCGACCCCAGGTAGAACCCGCCGTGCGTTCCGCACGCGTCCGTGACCTGCTGCGACCGGTTCCCCTTCGCCAGCATCACCTTGGAACCGCCCGCCGCCTGGAACTGCTCCACGTACGAGTCCATCCGCCCGGCGGTCGTCGGACCGAACGACCCCGACGCGTACCCCTCGGGCGTCTTCGCCGGGCCCGCGTAGTACACCGGGTGGTCCTTCAGGTACTGCGGCATCTCCTCACCCGCGTCGAGCCGCTCCTTGATCTTGGCGTGCGCGATGTCGCGCGCCACGACCAGTGGCCCGGAGAGCGAGAGCCGCGTCTTCACCGGGTACTTGGTCAGCTCGGCGAGGATGTCGTCCATCGGCTGGTTGAGGTCGACCCGCACGACGTCCGACTCGTCCAGGTGCTCGTCCGTCGTCTCCGGCAGGAACCGCGCCGGGTCCGTCTCCAACTGCTCCAGGAACACGCCCTCGGCGGTGATCTTCGCGACGGCCTGCCGGTCGGCCGAGCAGGACACGGCGATCGCGACGGGGCACGAGGCACCGTGCCGCGGCAGCCGGACGACCCGCACGTCGTGGCAGAAGTACTTGCCGCCGAACTGCGCGCCGATCCCGATCTTCTGCGTCAGCTCGAAGACCTTCTCCTCAAGCTCCTTGTCCCGGAACCCGTGCCCGAGCGGCGACCCCTCGGCCGGGATGTCGTCCAGGTAGTGCGCGGAGGCGTACTTCGCGGTCTTCAGCGCGTACTCGGCGCTCGTACCGCCCACCACGATCGCGAGGTGGTACGGCGGACACGCGGCCGTGCCCAGCGAACGGATCTTCGCCTCCAGGAACTTCATCATGGAGGCCTCGTTCAGAACGGCCTTCGTCTCCTGGTACAGGAAGCTCTTGTTCGCGGACCCACCGCCCTTGGCCATGAACAGGAACTTGTACGCACCGCCGTCGGTGGCGTACAGCTCGATCTGCGCCGGCAGGTTCGACCCGGTGTTCTTCTCCTCCCACATGGTGAGCGGAGCCATCTGCGAGTAGCGCAGGTTCAGGTTCAGATACGCGTCGTAGATGCCCTTCGACAGGGCCTTCTCGTCCCCGCCCTCGGTGAGCACGTTCTGCCCGCGCTTGCCCATGACGATCGCCGTACCCGTGTCCTGGCACATGGGCAGCACACCGGCGGCCGCGATGTTCGCGTTCTTCAGCAGGTCCAGGGCGACGAACTTGTCGTTGCTCGACGCCTCGGGGTCGTCGATGATCCGGCGGAGCTGCGCGAGGTGCGCCGGACGCAGATAGTGCTGGATGTCGTGGATCGCCTCGGCGGCGAGCTTGCGCAGCGCCTCCGGCTCCACCTTGAGGAACGTGCGCCCGTCGGCCTCGAAGGTGGAGACACCCTCGGAGGTCACCAGCCGGTAGGGGGTGGTGTCCTCTCCCATGGGGAGCAGATCGGTGTACTCGAACTCAGGCATGTCGCCCATTCCTCACTCGACAAGGCTGTTGTCAGGCTCGCGCGCCCCTGCGGCTCACTCGCCGACGGCTGACCTCCGTTGGCAGCGCCACCAGCGTAGAACCTGGCCCGGACGCCGGGCCTGTGAGGTAAGGCTCAGTTCGTCGTCCACGAGTTGTCCACACCCCTGGTCGCGATCTATCGCGAGTGGGTAATCTGCTGTCGTGGACCTTCACAAGCGCCCCGCCCAGGAACCGCCGTTGTCGACTGCCGAACTGCGCGCCTCCGACGCCGACCGCGACCGGATCGCCGACCTCCTGCGCGACGCCCTCGCCGAGGGCCGCCTCACCGCGGAGGAGCACTCCGAGCGGGTCGAGGGCGTGCTCGCCGCCAAGACAGTGGGCGAGCTGGACGTCTTCGTACGGGACCTGCCGGCCGGCCAGGCCCGGAAGGCGGGGCCGGCGTATGTGCCGCCCGTCTCCTCCGTGCCCAACCGCCCCACCCCCGGTGCCATCCCGATCGACCCCGACGACCGGCTGATCGCCGTCTTCAGCGCTTCGATGCGCAAGGGCCGCTGGCGGGCCGGCCGCCGCATCCACGCGTACGCGATATTCGGCAGCGTCGAGATAGACCTCAGCGAGGCGCTCTTCGAGCACCGCCAGGTGATGATCAAGGCGATCTCGGTCTTCGGCAGCGTCGAGATCCGCGTCCCGGAGAACGTCTCGCTGCGCGGCAGCGGCGGAGGCATCCTCGGCAGCTTCGAGGTGGACGCGCTGGATTCAGTGGAGACCGACGCCCCGGTGGTCTATGTGGACGGACTGGCCGTCCTCGGGAGCATCGAGGCGAGGCCCAAGCGGGGCAAGGTGATCGCCGACCTCCTCGGCCGGGTCACCGACCACGTCTCCCGCAAGGTGGACGATCATTTGCGCAAACACCTGGACCGTTGACGCTTGTGAATTCGACCACGGCCGGACACCACCCGAAGGGATCGGATCCGGTTGTGGGCGCGCGGTGTTGACGCCGAATTCCAGCGGATCGGGACTCAGTGCATAGGCCCGCGCACAGCGGGTAGGCCTTGCTGCATCGTCTCTCGCTCGCGAAGCCGTCGTCAGGAGTAGACCGTGCTGCATCCGCCGCATTCGTCCCTGCAGGTCGCTGCTGTTCCGCCCCAGCGGGTGCCAGTGCGAGACAGGGATCAGGACGACCCGTGGCACACGGAGGCCGTGTGCCGGCGTGACGAGGCGGGGCTGTTCTTCGCCCCCTCCAAGGAACCCACCGCGTCCCGGCTCTCCCGAGAGGAAGCCGCCAAGCGCGTCTGTGCCCGCTGCCCCGTCATGGTCGAGTGCCGAGAACACGCACTCCTGCAACCCGAGCCCTACGGAGTCTGGGGCGGCCTGACAGCAGCGGAACGCCGAGTGGTCCTCGCCCGCCGCCGCCGCCGAGACGTGGAGCTGCAGAAGGCGGCGAGGACGAACGGGACGATAGCGGCGGCGGGCTGACGTCGATACATACGGAAAGGGCGCCCTCTCCGCACAAGAGGGCGCCCCTTCAGTGCCGACCGGGGGCTTTCGTCTTCAGGGGCACGGGGAACTGCGCGACAAGCCACGACGATCCGCAGCCGACAACGCCCCGAAGCCCCCACCCCCTTGCTCCACTTACTTGGCTAGTCGACCTACTTGGCTTTCTCGAAGTCGATCGAGCTGTAAGCACGCAGCTTGCTCAACCGATGCACCGAGTCGATCCGCCGCACCGTCCCCGACTTCGACCGCATCACGATGGAGTCGGTGGTCGCGGTCTCCGACCGATACCGCACGCCACGCAGCAGCTCCCCGTCCGTGATCCCGGTCGCCACGAAGAACACGTTCTCCCCGGACACCAGGTCATCGGTCGTCAGCACCCGGTCGAGGTCATGCCCCGCGTCGATCGCCCGCTGCCGCTCCGCGTCGTCCTTCGGCCACAACTTGCCCTGGATCGTGCCGCCGAGGCACTTCACGGCGCAGGCCGAGATGATGCCCTCGGGTGTACCGCCCACCCCGAGCAGCAGATCCACCCCCGTGCCCTCCCGCAGCGCCAGGATCGAGCCCGCCACATCCCCGTCGGAGATCAGCTTGATCCGCGCGCCGGCCTCCCGGATCTCCTTGATGATCCCTTCGTGCCGGGGCCGGTCCAGGATGACGACGGTCACATCCTCCGTCGCGGACCGCTTCGCCTTGGCCACCCGGCGGATGTTCACCGACACCGGCGCGTCGATGTCGACGAAGTCGGCCGCCTCGGGCCCGGTGACCAGCTTGTCCATGTAGAAGACGGCCGACGGGTCGAACATCGTGCCCCGGTCGGCCGCCGCGAGAACGGCGATTGCGTTGGTCATGCCCTTGGCCGTCAGCGTCGTACCGTCGATCGGGTCCACGGCGATGTCGCATTCCGGGCCGGTGCCGTCACCGACGCGCTCGCCGTTGAAGAGCATCGGGGCCTCGTCCTTCTCGCCTTCCCCGATCACGACGACGCCGTTCATCGACACGGTGGAGACGAGGGTCCGCATGGCGCGCACGGCGGCTCCGTCCGCCCCGTTCTTGTCCCCGCGGCCGACCCAGCGGCCCGCGGCCATCGCCGCCGCCTCGGTCACCCGGACGAGTTCCAGGGCGAGGTTGCGGTCGGGGGCCTCGGAGGGGACTTCGAGCTCGGACGGCAGTTGGTGATTCTCGGTCATCGGAGCGCACCTTTCTGATACGGCGACGGCCGGATGAGGGTTCCGCCCGACTCTATCGTCAGTCCGACAAAATGAGCAGGGGACCCCACGGATGAGCAGAGCGGTGCACCTGCGACGATGAGGGAGTGGCAGGTACGAAAGGCAAGCAGACCGTTCGCGACATGGTCCTCTCCCTGGGGCTCATCGTGCTGGCGGCATGGGTCATCTATCTCTTCATCCCGCATGACGAGACCGAGCAGGAGCTCAAGCGCGTCGACTACCGCGTCGAACTGCTGACGGCGCGTCGCGCGGCCTCCTATCCGGTGGCCGCGCCCGAGGGTCTGCCCGGAACCTGGAAGGCGACCTCCGTCCGCTTCCGGGGCGACGAGTCGGACCGCTGGCACCTCGGGTTCCACGACCCCGACGGTCGGTATGTGACGGTCGAACAGTCCGCCGAGAAGCCGTCCCGGTTCATCGCGGACGCCACCCAGGACGCGAAGAAGACCGAGACCACGCAGAAGATCGGCGACGAGACCTGGACCCGGTACGAGGGCGAGCGCTACGACGCCCTCGTCCTGGAGAGCACGGGCTCCACGACCGTGGTCGCGGGCTCCGCGTCGTTCGCGCGGCTGACGAAGATGGCCGAGGCGCTCAAAACGGAGTGACCGCGCGTGCCGCGAGCCCGCGCCGAGCGCGGTGACCGCGTCTGCCGTGAACCGAACGTACGGAGGGCCCCGGCGAGGTCGCCGGGGCCCTCCGAACGTGGCTGCGGTGGAACTCAGACCGTGGTGACGACGTGGTCGAAGTCCAGACGCGGGGAGCGCGGGTAGGACGCGCCCTCGCCGGGCCTGCCGATGTTGACGACCATCAGCGGGGTGTGGTCGTCGTCCAGGAACTCCTTCTGGACACCGGCGAAGTCGAAGCCGGTCATCGGGCCGGCGGCCAGGCCCGCGGCGCGCACGCCGATGATGAAGTACGCGGCCTGGAGGGCGGCGTTCATGCCGGCGGCGGACTCACGGGCCGCGCGCTCGGCGAAGAAGAGGTCCTTGGCCTGCGGGAACGCCGGGAACAGGGCCGGCAGCTCCTCGTGGAACTCGTTGTCCGCGGCGAGGATCGCGACCAGCGGGGCGGCGGCCGTCTTGGCCTGGTTGCCCTCGGCCATGTGCGGCACCAGACGCTCACGGGCCTCGGCGGAGCGGACCAGGACGATGCGCAGCGGGGTCTGGTTGAAGGCGGTCGGGCCGTACTTGACCAGGTCGTAGATCGCCTGCACCTGCTCCTCGGTCACCGGCTCGTCGGTGAACGTGTTCGCGGTGTGGGCCTCGCGGAACAGCAGGTCCTGGGCGGTGGGGTCGAGAAGGAGGGACATGAGGCAACCTTCGTGCGTCGTGGCTTAGGGCCTCGACGGTACGCGAAGGAAGTTCAAACTTCAACCAAAAGCGCGGCCTGGTGATCCGCTTCACAGTGCCCGCGGGCACGGGTCACCCGGCCTTGCCGTGCCCCTTCTCGTCCTCCTTCTCGTCCTCCGCCAGCGCCGCGTCCAGTCGCGCCCGCGCCCCGTCCAGCCAGCGGCGGCAGACCTTGGCCAGCTCCTCGCCGCGCTCCCAGAGGGCGAGGGACTCCTCCAGCGTCGTACCGCCCGCCTCCAGGCGGCGGACGACCTCGATCAGCTCGTCCCGCGCCTGCTCGTACCCGAGGGCGCGGTCGGCCTCCAAGGCCCCGGCCGCCCCGGTCGTCCCGTCGGCCTCGCTCACGTTGCTGGTCATGCGGCCCACCCTATGCGTCCCCTCCGACAGTCCCGTCCGGGTCGACCCGGACGACGAACTCGCCCTCGGCCACCCGCGCCCGCAAGGGCTCCTCCGCCCCGACCTCGCCGGGCGCGCGGACCACATGACCGTCGGCCTTCTGCAGCACCGCGTACCCCCGCTGGAGCGTCGCAGCGGGGGAGAGGGCCACCACACGCGCGTGCGTGTGCGTCAACTCCGAGACGGCGCGGTCCAGATGGTGCCCGAGGCAGCGGCGGCCCCGGTCGAGCAGCGAGGCCACCTGGTCGGCGCGCTCGTCGATCATGCGGTGCGGATCCTCTATCGAGGGGCGCGCGAGGGCGTGCGCGAGCCCCCGCTCCTCCCGCTCCACGAACGCCTCCACGCACCGCCGCGCCCGGTCCCGCAGCCACCGCACCCGCTCGTACTCCTCGCCCACGTCCGGCACGACCTTCTTGGCCGCGTCGGTCGGCGTGGACGCGCGCAGGTCCGCCACATAGTCCAGCAGCGGGGTGTCCGGCTCGTGCCCGATCGCCGACACGACCGGCGTACGACAGGACGCGACCGCCCGTACGAGCTGCTCGTCGGAGAACGGCAGCAGGTCCTCCACGCTGCCGCCGCCGCGCGCCACGACGATGACGTCCACGCCGTCCAGCTCGTCCAGCTCCTTCACCGCCTGCACGACCTGCGGCACCGCGTGCACACCCTGCACGGCGACATTGCGCACCTCGAAGCGGACCGCCGGCCAGCGGTGCCGGGCGTTCTCCAGCACGTCCCGCTCGGCCGCGGAGGCCCGGCCGCACACCAGCCCGATCAGCTGCGGCAGAAAGGGCAGCGCCTTCTTCCGCTCGGGCGCGAACAGGCCCTCCGCGGCCAGCGACTTCTTCAACTGTTCCAGCCGGGCCAGCAGTTCACCGACCCCGACCGGCTTTATCTCGGTCGCCCGCAGCGACAGCTGCCCACGCGGGGCGTACCACTCCGGCTTCGCCAGGACGACGACCCGCGCGCCCTCGCTCACCACGTCGGCCACCGCGTCGAACACCTGCCGGTAGCAGGTCACCCCCACGGAGATGTCGTGCGACGGGTCCCGCAGCGTGAGAAACACGACGCCCGCGCCCGGACGCCGCGACAACTGCGTGATCTGCCCCTCGACCCACACCGCGCCGAGCCGGTCGATCCAGCCGCCGATGAGCCGGGAGACCTCGCCGACGGGGAGGGGGGATTCGGCGGACGTGTTGAGAGCCATGCGGTGAGCGTAACGGGGGGCGCCGACAGGACCGCAGAAGAGCTCGGGGGGTTCGGTGCGTTGGCGGGTGCGGGCTGGTCGTGGTTGCTCGCGCAGTTCCCCGCGCCCCTGAAAGACCAGGCCCTGCGGGCCTGGCAGGCGACGGGTTTCCGGGCCGAAAAGCACGGGGCGCAGCCCCTGCTTTTCAGGGGCGCGGGGAACTGCG
>NZ_JBHVDX010000330.1:0-7806 GCF_042802555.1 Streptomyces sp. NPDC057474
GCCGGCCCGCACGCCGCGGCCGCGGCTCTGGGACCGGGATCGGGCGCGGTGCCCGCCGCTCGGGCTCTCGGGCGCGGTGTCGTCCTCGAACGCGTCGTCGCGTTCGAGGACGGCCGTGTCGTCCCGGGCGGACAGCGCGTCCGCGTGGGCCCGGCACTCTTCGGCCGACGCGCCGCACCCCGAGCAGGAGAGGGCGCCATTGAGGTGCCGTTGGCACGGGTGGCAGTAATCCATGACGCCGGAAGATTATGTTCCGCAGCGGTGACGTTCCCGGGTGGGCCCGTGAAAGTTGTGTAGGAACCTCGTGGACCGGCGCGTCGGGGCGGGGACGGTCCGGATCATTTGCCCGTCATCCCGACCCTTCGGCCGCCATCGACCCGAAACCGTTATGCGTTCGACCCATTGACACTCCGACCGGGTCGTCCTTACTGTCGCGACCAGCATTTCGAACGAGCGACGAAATTTCGAACAGACACAGAGGACAGGGAGTACCGTGCGCATCACGGGAATCAGCACGCACGTGGTCGGGACGCCGTGGCGGAACCTGACCTACGTCCAAGTGCACACCGACGAGGGACTCACCGGCGTCGGCGAGACCCGCATGCTGGGCCACACCGACGCGCTCCTCGGCTATCTGCACGAGGCACAGACCAATCACATTCTCGGCTCCGACCCGTTCGCTGTCGAGGATCTGGTCAAGCGCATGAAGTACGGCGACTACGGACGGGCCGGCGAGATCGTCATGTCCGGCATCGCCGTCATCGAGATGGCCTGCTGGGACATCAAGGGCAAGGCCCTCGGCGTACCGGTCTGGCAGTTGCTGGGCGGCAAGGTCACCGACAAGGTCAAGGCGTACGCCAACGGCTGGTACACCACCGAGCGCACCCCCGAGGCGTACCACAAGGCGGCCCAGGGGGTCATGGAGCGCGGCTACAAGGCGCTCAAGATCGACCCCTTCGGGACCGGCCACTTCGAGCTGGACCACCAGCAGAGCCTGTACGCGGTCTCCCTGATCGAGGCCGTGCGCGACGCCATCGGGCCGGACGCCGAGCTGATGCTGGAGATGCACGGCCGGTTCTCGCCCTCTACCGCCGTCCGGCTGGCCAAGGACCTGGCGCCCTTCAAGCCCGCGTGGCTGGAGGAGCCGTGCCCGCCGGAGAACCTGAAGGCGCTGGAGAAGGTCGCCGCCAAGGTCGACATCCCGGTCGCCACGGGTGAGCGGATCCACGACCGGATCGAGTTCCGGGAGCTCTTCGAGAGCCAGGCCGTGGACATCATCCAGCCCGACGTCGGCCACATCGGCGGCATCTGGGAGACCCGCAAGCTGGCCGCGACCGCCGAGACCCACTACACGCTGGTCGCGCCGCACAACGTGGGCGGACCGGTGCTGACCGCGGCCTCCCTCCAGGTCGGCTTCACCTCCCCGAACTTCAAGATCCTCGAGCACTTCAACGACTTCGCGGACGCGGAGATCAAGAAGGTCGTCTCCGGGGCGCCCGAGGTCGTGGACGGCTACTTCCACCTGTCCGACAAGCCCGGCCTCGGGGTCGAGCTGGACGTGGACGCGGCGGCGGAGTTCCCGCAGCAGCAGGCCCGCTTCGACCTGTGGGCCGAGGGCTGGGAGCAGCGCAAGCCCAAGGGGACCGAGTGAGCGCCTCGCCCGACGCGGCCACCGCCGTCGTCATCGAGGCGCCGGGCGAGCACCGGCTCGTCCCGCACGAGCCCCGGCAGCCGGAGGCCGGCGAGGCCCTGGTCCGGGTGCACGCCTCGGGGATCTGCGGCAGCGACCGCGAGGTCTTTCAGGGCAACCGGCCGGAGGGGTACGTCCGTTACCCCCTCACGCCGGGCCACGAGTGGTCCGGAACGGTCACGGCCGTGGGTGACGGTGTCCCTTCAAGTCTTGTAGGCCGCAAGGTCGTGGGCGAGGGCTTCCGGAACTGCCAGGTGTGCGACCGCTGCCACGCGGGCGAGACCACACTGTGTTCGGCGGGGTACGAGGAGACCGGGTTCACCCAGCCCGGCGCGATGGCCACGACCCTCACGCTGCCCGCCCGTCTGCTGCACGTTCTGCCGGACGACGCGGATCTGACGGCGGCGGCGCTGCTGGAGCCGGCCGCGTGCATCGCGGCCGCCGCGCTCAAGGCGAACGCCGTCCCGGGCGAGCGGGTCGCCGTGGTGGGCACGGGGACGCTCGGCATGTTCGCCGTTCAGTTCCTGAAGGCGGGCTCGCCGGCCGAGTTGCTCGTCGTGGGCACCCGTCCGGACCGGGCGGAGCTGTCGAAGCGGTTCGGTGCCACGGACTTCCGCACCAAGGACCAGGAGCTTCCCGGCGACTTCGACGTCGTCATCGAGACCGCCGGGTCCGCGGACGCGGCGCGCACGGCCGCCGCCCTGCTGCGGCGCGGCGGGCGGCTGGTCCTGACGGGCATCCCGGCGCCGGGCGCGGACGGGCTCGACCCGACGGATCTCGTCGTACGGCAGCTGGAGGTGCACACCGTGTTCGGCGCGGCGCCGGACGCCTGGGCGCACACCGTGCGGGTCTTCGGGGCCGGGCTGCTGGATCCGCTGCCGCTCGTCACGCACGAGCTGCCGCTGGAGGAGTTCCCGCAGGCCATCGAGTTGGTCGGGTCCGGCGACCCGACGGTCGGAAAGGTCCTGCTGCGGCCATGACACACCCCTGAGCCGTACGCCGGTACGGGGCTCCCTGACGACTTCGTACCGGCGTACACCCAAGAGCTCCGTGCACCAAGAGCCGCGAACCTTGTCCGAAATATCGAACCTGTGAAGGACAGCTTGTGACCGACACCACCGCTCCCGCGCCGCGCCGACCCGGCGAGCAGGCGCTTGCCGCGCTCGGCCTGGGCGCGCCCGCCCTCGACCCTTCCGACGCCTCCCCGCACTCCTTCCCCGGCGGCGGCAGCTGGCGCACCGAGGTGCCCTCCGTCGAGGGGCCCGAGGCGCTCGCCGTGGTCCTCAAGGAGGCCTCGCGGCTCGATGTGCCGATCCACCGGATCAGCCAGGGCAGCGGCGTGTGGATGCTCACCGACGCCGAGATCACCGAGATGGTGGAGGCGACGGCCGAGCGCGACATCGAGCTCTGCCTGTTCACCGGCCCACGCGGCACCTGGGACATCGGCGCCTCCACCCGTACCGACTCCAAGGGCGCCGGCCTCAGGGCCCGCGGTCACGACGCGGTCGCCGGGTGTGTCGAGGACGCCGTGCGCGCGACCGAGCTGGGTGTGAAGTGCCTGCTCGTCGCCGACGAGGGCGTGCTGTGGACGCTGCACAGGGCGCGGGTGGAGGGGATCATCCCGGCCGACACGACCTTCAAGGTGTCGGCGCTGATCGGACCGGTCAACCCGACCGCGTACGCCGTGTACGAGAACCTCGGCGGCGACTCGATCAATGTGCCCAGCGATCTGACGCTCGACCACCTCACCGAGATCCGGCGGGTGTCCGGCGCCCCCATGGACATGTACATCGAGGCCCCGGACGACCTCGGCGGCTATGTGCGGATGTACGAGGTCGCCGAGCTGATCCGGCGCGGCGCGCCGATCTATCTGAAGTTCGGCCTGTCGAAGACCCCCGGGATCTACCCCTACGGGCACCACATGCGGGACCTCACCCTGTCCACGGCCAAGGAACGCGTACGGCGCGGCCGGCTGGCCCTGGACCTCCTCGCACGGCACGGAGCGGACGGCGACATGGCGCCGCTCGGCTCGCGGCTGCCGGGCGAGCTGAAGCGGTTCGGAACGCCTGCATAACGTTCCGGAAACCCCCCCTTCACAGAACCCGACGCAGTCGCACAGACTCCGACACAACTCTTCGCCCGTCCGGGTCCCGGCCTCATAAACATCAAGGAAGATGATCATGCGTACTCGCCGAGCCGCTCTCGCCTCCATAGCCACCGCCGCCTCCCTGGCCCTGACCCTCTCGGCCTGTGGCCAGAGCTCCGAGGGCGGCAGCGCGGAGGACTCCTCGGGCAGCACCAAGGGCGCCACCATCGGCATCGCGATGCCGACCAAGTCCTCCGAGCGCTGGATCTCCGACGGCAAGAACGTCGTCGCGGACCTGGAGTCCAAGGGCTACAAGACCAAGCTGGTCTACGGCGAGGACAAGCCCGAGCAGCAGGTCTCCCAGATCGAGAACCTGATCGCCCAGGGCGTCAAGGCGCTGATCATCGCGGCGATCGACAACAAGTCGCTGGACAACGTGCTGCAGCAGGCCAAGGACGCGAACATCCCGGTCATCTCCTACGACCGCCTGATCCTCAACAGCCCGAACGTCGACTACTACGCCTCCTTCGACAACAGCAAGGTCGGCGAGCTCCAGGCCAACTACATCGTCGACAAGCTCGGCCTGAAGGACGGCAAGGGCCCCTTCAACATCGAGCTCTTCGCCGGCTCGAACGACGACAACAACACCAAGTACTTCTTCGGCGGCGCGATGAGCGTCCTGCAGCCGTACATCGACGACAAGAAGCTCGTCGTCCAGTCCGGTCAGAAGGAACTCACCCAGGTCACCACCCTGCGCTGGGACGGCGCCACCGCCCAGCGGCGTATGGACGACATCCTCACGAAGTCGTACAAGAGCGAGAAGGTCGACGCGGTGCTCTCGCCGTACGACGGCATCTCCATCGGCATCCTGTCGGCCCTGAAGTCGGACAGCTACGGCTCCAAGAGCAAGCCGCTGCCGGTCCTCACCGGCCAGGACGCCGAGCTGGCCTCGGTGAAGTCGATCATGGCGGGCGAGCAGACGCAGACGGTCTACAAGGACCTCCGTGAGCTGGCCAAGGTCGCCTCGAACATGGTCGACGCGGCCCTGAACGACAAGAAGCCCGAGACCAACGACACCAAGACCTACGACAACGGGTCCAAGGTCGTCCCGGCGTACCTCCTGGAGCCGGTCAGCGTCGACAAGGCCAACTACGAGCAGGTCCTCGTCGACGGCGGTTACTACACGGCCGACCAGCTCAAGTAAGCGTCGACCCTTTACTGATTGGAAGGCACGACCATGGCGGGACCCGTCCTGGAAATGCGCTCGATCGTCAAGACCTTTCCTGGTGTCAAAGCGCTGTCGGACGTCTCACTGACCGTCCGCCAGGGCGAGGTCCACGCCATCTGCGGTGAGAACGGCGCCGGAAAGTCGACCTTGATGAAGGTGCTCTCCGGTGTCCATCCGCACGGCAGCTACGAGGGCGACATCCTCTTCGAGGGAGACGTCTGCGAGTTCAAGGACATCCGGGCGAGCGAGCAGCGCGGCATCGTCATCATCCACCAGGAGCTGGCGCTGGTGCCGTTCCTGTCGCTCGCTGAGAACATCTTCCTGGGCAACGAGCACGCCTCGCGCGGGATCATCAACTGGAACGACACCCTGCGGCACGCCTCCGAACTGCTGCGCCGGGTCGGTCTGGACGACCACCCGGAGACCCGCGTCGCCGACATCGGCGTGGGCAAGCAGCAGCTCGTGGAGATCGCGAAGGCGCTGTCGAAGAAGGTGAAGCTGCTCATCCTGGATGAGCCGACCGCCGCCCTGAACGACGAGGACAGCGGCAAACTCCTCGATCTGATCCTGGAGCTGAAGAGCCAGGGCATCACCTCGATCATCATTTCCCACAAGCTCAACGAGATCCGCAAGGTCGCCGACTCGGTGACGATCATCCGCGACGGGAAGTCCATCGAGACCCTCGATGTGAAGGCCGAGGACACCACCGAGGACCGGATCATCTCCGGCATGGTCGGCCGCGACCTCGACCACCGTTTCCCCGAGCGCACCCCGCACGAGGCGGAGGTGGACGCGGCTCCCGCCCTGGAGATCCGCGACTGGACCGTGCACCACCCGATCGACCAGCAGCGCAAGGTCGTCGACAACGTCTCGATCCATGTGCGGCGCGGGGAGATCGTCGGTATCGCGGGTCTGATGGGCGCCGGCCGTACCGAGCTCGCGATGAGTGTCTTCGGGCGGACGTACGGTCGGTACGCGGGCGGCACGGTCCTCAAGGACGGCCAGGAGATCCGTACGAAGTCCGTCCCCGAGGCGGTCAAGCACGGGATCGCGTACGTCACGGAGGACCGCAAGCACTACGGCCTCAACCTCATCGACACCATCAACCGGAACATCTCACTGAGCGCCCTGGGCAAGGTCGCCAAGTACGGGGTGGTCGACGAGCACGAGGAACGCCAGGTCGCCGAGAGCTACCGCAAGTCCATGAACATCAAGGCGCCGACCGTCTTCGAGCCGGTGGGCAAGCTGTCCGGCGGCAACCAGCAGAAGGTCGTCCTCAGCAAGTGGATCTTCGCGGGGCCGGACGTGCTGATTCTGGACGAGCCGACGCGCGGTATCGACGTCGGCGCCAAGTACGAGATCTACACGGTCATCGACAAGCTGGCCGCTGAGGGCAAGGCGGTCGTCTTCATCTCCTCCGAGCTGCCTGAGCTGCTCGGGATGTGCGACCGCATCTACACGATGGCCGCAGGACGGCTGACAGGCGAGTTCCCGCGTGCCGAGGCCACGCAGGAATCGCTGATGCGTCAGATGACGAAGGACAAAGAGGTAACCCGATGAGCACGGATGTGACCGCCAAGAGCCCGGCCCCCGCGCCGCCCGGCAAGAGCGGGAGCGCGGCGGGCGGAGGTCTGCTCCAGCTGATGCTGGACGGCCTGCGACGCAACATGCGGCAGTACGGCATGCTGATCGCCCTCGGCGTGATCGTGGCGCTGTTCGCGGTGTGGACCGACGGCGACCTGCTGCTGCCGCGCAACGTCTCCAACCTGGTGCTGCAGAACAGCTACATCCTGATCCTCGCGATCGGCATGATGCTGGTCATCATCGCGGGCCACATCGACCTGTCGGTCGGCTCGCTGACCGCGTTCGTCGGCGCCTTCGCGGCCGTACTCACCGTGCAGCACGACGTCTCCTGGCCCGTCGCCGTGGTGCTCTGTCTGCTGGTGGGCGCGGTGGCCGGCGCGATCCAGGGCTACTTCATCGCGTATCTCGGGATACCGTCGTTCATCGTCACCCTCGCCGGGATGCTGACCTTCCGCGGTGTCACGGAGATCCTGCTGGAGGGCCAGACCCTCGGTCCCTTCCCCGAGGGCCTGCAGAAGATCGGCAACGGCTTCCTGCCGGAGACCGGCCCGCAGACGAACTACCACAACCTCACCCTGCTCCTCGGCCTCGTCCTGATCACCTTCGTGGTGCTCCAGGAGGTCCGGGACCGCAAGCGTCAGCGGGAGTTCTCGCTCGACGTGGCGCCGTTCAACATCTTCCTGCTCAAGCTCGTCGCGATCGTCGCCGCGCTGCTCACCGTCACCATGCTGCTCGCCAGCTACAAGGGCGCGCCGATCATTCTGATCATCCTCGGTCTGCTGGTGGTCGGTTACGGCTACGTCATGCGCAACTCGGTCTTCGGCCGCCACATCTACGCGATCGGCGGCAACCTGCCGGCGGCGAAGCTGTCCGGCGTCAAGGACAAGAAGGTCACCTTCTACGTCTTCCTGAACATGGGCGCCCTCGCGGCCCTGGCGGGTCTGGCGATCGCCGCCCGCCTCAACGCGGCCGGCCCGAAGGCGGGTCTCAACTACGAACTGGAGGCCATCGCCTCGGCGTTCATCGGCGGCGCGTCCATGAGCGGCGGTGTGGGCACCGTCCTCGGCGCGATCATCGGCGGTCTCGTCCTCGGTGTTCTCAACAACGGCATGAACCTCCTCAACGTCGGCTCCGACTGGCAGCAGGTCATCAAGGGCCTGGCCCTGCTGGCGGCCGTCGGGTTCGACGTGTGGAACAAGCGCAAGTCCGGTTCGTAGG